>JBGSYX010000146.1:0-2705 GCA_041750735.1 Cyclobacteriaceae bacterium | reverse complement strand
TCCTTGAACCTCAGGGAAAATCTGAAAAGTTTGTATAGCAAGTTTAGTCCGATGCAGGAGAATTTGAATGCGGCAACCCAGGAATCTGCTGAGGTGTTGAGCAATTACCTTGTCTTTCTCCAATCCCTGATGCGAAAACCGGAGTTCAGACAAAAGCTAAACAACTACAACTCCAACTTTTATCTGCAGTTTGAATTATGGATCCGTGAAGCCCAGCAACGTGGCGAAATAAAAAATGAGCTGGATTCCATGCTTCTGGCCAGGCATCTGGCAGCCGTGATGAAAGGTATAGGAACGCTATATGCCTTTGGTGATTCCAATGAACTACCATCGGTCACATTCAGTAAGATAATCGATCAGTTTTTTGATCTGATAGAAATAAAACAATATGTATAATTTCAATAAGGACGATATGACTTTCAAAAAGATAAAATTCTCATCAAAAATCTGCTGGAGTGTGGTGGTATTAATTCTGAATTCCGCTGTTTATGGCCAAACTGCGTTGGAGGTGATTCAACAGATGGATAAAAACACCCGTGGCGATTACGTCACACAGGAAATGACGATGACCATTATCCGGCCTACATGGCAAAGAAGTATTTCCATGAAGAGCTGGGGCAGGGGGCTTGATTATTCGATGATATACATCACGGCACCTGCTAAAGAAAAAGGACAGGTTTTCATGAAACGGCAAAAAGAGATGTGGAATTGGGTGCCCTCTATCGACAGGATGATCAAATTGCCGCCATCGATGATGATGCAGTCATGGATGGGAAGCGATTTCACCAACGATGACCTGATCAGGGAGTCTTCTGTGGTTAGGGATTATGAACATTCGTTTTTAGGAGAAGAGACCATTGAAGGAAGACCATGTCACAAAATTTTACTAAAACCCAAACCTGAAGCTGCCGTGGTCTGGGGGAAAATTCATATTTGGGTCACCAAAAAGGATTATCTCCAACTGAAAGCGGAATTCTTCGATGAAGATGGAGAATTAGTCAATATCCAGTTGCTTTCTGATATCAGATCCATGGGAGGCAGGACAATTCCCTGCCGGTTTGAAATGATCCCCGCCGGAGAGGAAGGGAAAAAGACCGTGGTCCAGATTCTTTCGGCCGATTATCAAAAAGAAATCCCGGAGAGTTTCTTTTCTCAGCAGAATATGAAAACAATAAGGTAAAGGGTAATGGGTAAAAGGCAATGGGTAAAAGGTAAAATATGAATTGAACAAAATATGAGGAATTTTAGAGAATTGAACATTTGGATCAGAGGTATAGAAATTGCAAAGGAAGTTTATACCCTGGCTCGGAAATTACCAGATTATGAGCGGCACGGGATATTTGCTCAAGTGTCAAGATTCGCAGTTTCAGTATCTTCTAATATAGCTGAAGGTTCTGCGAAATCAAGTAGTAAAGATTTTAAACGATACTTAGAAATTGCCTTGGGTTCATTGTATGAATTAGAAACACATTTAATACTTATAAATCAGATTCATGGTCTCGAAATAGATATACTTCTCAATAATATCCAGGAAGAGCAAAAGATGGTATCGTCATTTATCATGAAGCTATAACCCTTCACCCTTTACCCTTTTCCTATAAGCTAAAAAGTATGAACTCTAACATCAAACTAGCCTGGCGCAACTTATGGCGGAACAAACGCCGGACGCTGATTACCATAGCATCGGTTTTTTTTGGGGTGTTGCTTTCTACCATGATGTCGTCCATGCAGGAGGGATCATATAGTTCCATGATCGGCAATATCGTAAAGTTTTATTCAGGATACATCCAGATACAAAGAGCAGATTACTGGGAAAATAAGACGATCAACGAAGCGATGGAAGTTACTGATGAATTATACGAAATAGTCGCTGATGTGCCTGAAATCACAAATGTGACAACACGAATGGAGAGCTTTGCCCTCGCGTCATCGGAGATGGTAACACGTGGAGTGTTGGTTACTGGCGTCGATCCTGCGAAGGAGGATAAAATCACAGAATTGAGCAGGTGGATTGTTGAAGGCGAATATTTTGGTCACAGTGAAAACGGCGTACTAATTGGAACCGACCTGGCTAAATACCTGAACCTCGCCCTTCATGATACCCTTGTGCTAATCGGATCAGGGTACCATGGAGCCGGCGCAGCGGCCAAATATTCCATTCAAGGAATACTTAAATTCCCAAATCCCCAACTAAATAAACAGGGCATATATCTTGATCTGCCCACCAGCCAGGAATTTTTATCAGCGCCCGGGATGGTGACATCGATGATCTTGATGGTGGAGGACCAGTACGATTTGCGTCCTGCGCTAAAGAAGTTGAGAGACAGGGTAAGACAACCCCATGCGGTGATGTCATGGGAAGAAATGAACCCCGATCTGCTTCAAATGGTAGAGGGCGATCGAGCCGGTGCTGTTATCATGAAAGCAATCGTTTACATACTCATCGCTTTTGGCATATTTGGCACCATTATGATGATGGTAGTCGAACGAACCAGGGAGATGGGCGTCATGGTAGCCATCGGCATGCAACGGCTCAAACTGGCTGCGATTATGTTTTTTGAAACGATGTTTATCGGACTTGTCGGCGTGATCGCTGGTTTTCTCGTGAGCATACCAATGATTGCTTATTTCCTTTATAATCCCATTCGGCTCACCGGCAATATGGCGGCGACCATGGAACAATTTGGTATGGAGCCCTATATGTA
>JBGSYX010000145.1:0-8921 GCA_041750735.1 Cyclobacteriaceae bacterium | reverse complement strand
AACCTTTGAGAGGGTCTGGCCCATTATAAAAGACGGGGCTGCCTCGGAAGCAGATTTTCAGGAATTTGGTCACGCAACATTGTCTGTACTGGGTAAAATAGCACTTTCTGAGGGTGAAAAAGCGGTTCTTGACAATGCGATGAGCTGGACACTGTGGGAACTTACCGACGAAAGTGAAAGATCCACGCTAATTGCGAACATCAGAAACTTCGAAAAGCTCAAAGCAGAAATTACCGAGTTATCAGATCCAACCTATATTTCTTCCAAGAAGGAATTATCGGATCAACTTAGTCCGATATTGAAAATTTCAAATTTGGATGTACGGTCAAAAATATTGCCGCTTGGGTTGGCATCCGCCGATATTGAAAAGCTTTCAGAAGTAACCGTTATCAATATTCCTGTAGTGATGAAGAAATACCTGGTGCACAACCAATCATTTCTGACAGACTATAAGTTCATAGGATTTCCATTTCATTATTTCTATACTGCTATTTTTCTGCTGATTTTGTTTGTGGGTCTTTGCTGGCTCTACTGCGTGAAAACCGATCAGATAAATGCAAAACTGGAAATCATAGACTAATTTTTTTATTAAGAAAAATCATGAAAAAAGTATTTATATCAATCGCTCTTCTTGCAGTTCCTGTACTCGCACAGGCTGCTTCAGGGGCTACACAGTTAGAGGGTAGTTTTAAGGTTGGCCCGGCTATCATTTTAATAACAACTTTGGTCCTTTTCGTTTTAGTCGGAATACTTTTCAGAGCGAAGGATACAACCGATTTTTATGCTGCAGGCCGTGGCATATCAAAAGTTGGATCAGGAATGGCCATTGCATCCAACTGGATGAGCGCAGCATCGTTCCTGGGTATGGCGGCCCTGATGTATGGCTCCGGATATCACGGCCTTGCATATGTGGTTGGCTGGACAGGTGGCTATGTTCTACTTCTAATTTTAATGGCAGGGCAGATCAGAAAATATGGAAAATATACGGCGGCAGACTTTATTGGCGACCGTTACTATTCACAGACTTTACGTGCGGTTGGAGCGATCATCGCGATTCTGATCTCCATCTCATATTGCGTAGGTCAATTTGGTGGAATAGGTTTGATGTTCAAATGGGTAATGGGAATTGATTATACCTGGGCAGTAATCATTGGAGGGTCAGTGGTTTTGGCCTATACACTCATCTCTGGGATGTTGGGTGTTACCAAGAATATGCAGATTCAATACATAATTATTATTATTTCATTCCTCATTCCATTGTTTATCTTAACCTTTAAATTTGACTATTTCTGGCTTCTGCCACAGGTTGGTTATGGAAGCGTGGTATCTGATGTGGTCGCAGGAATACCCCTTGTGGAATCTGAACAGTTGCTTAACTCCCTGGGTCATGAATTTGCGATTGTTCCTGCTCCGGAATTTGCCATGCCCTGGGATCCGGCTACAGGCCAGACATTTTTTCAGTGGATTGCAATAGCATTTTCACTAATGATTGGCACTGCGGGATTGCCACACGTTATCCAAAGGTTTTATGTAGTGCCGAAAGCAAGAGATGCCAGATGGTCAGTGGTATGGGGATTGTTCTTTATTTGTATTCTTTATTGGAGCGCACCAGCCTATGCGGCTTTTGGAAAGGTTCTCTCAGCAAATCCGGAAATTGGTCAGCTGGCAAAAGATGCCATCGTTGTTTATACTGCCCAGTTAGGTGATGTGCATCCTCTGATTGTTGGCCTTCTTGCTGCCGGTGCTGTATCGGCAGCATTCTCTACGGTTTCAGGATTATTGGTGGCAGGATCTTCGGCTTTTGCGCACGATTTGTATGTCAAGGTGATAAATCCCAATGCCAAACCAAAGAATCAGTTACTTGCTGCTCGTCTTGGGACCATCCTTATGGCCATTATTGTTACCCTGCTGGCACTTAAAAACTGGGCCTTAATAGGGCAGTTGGTTGCGGTTGCATTTTCATTGGCAGGATGTACCATATTTCCATTGTTCCTACTGGGCATCTGGTGGAGCGGCTCGAATAAACCTGGAGCAATTGCGGGTTTAATTACCGGAGGATTGGTTTCAGCTATTGCCATAACTTACTTCATAGCAGGAAAAGAAGGCATACAGCTTCCTTTTCATAGTTTTATCAGCTACTATCTTGAAGCATGGTATTTTGCTATAATCGGTGCGCCGCTTGCAATTCTCGTCCATATCATCGTTTCAAAAATGACAAAAGAAACACCTATAGAAATTCGAAAATTCTTGATTGAGAAAGTTCATTCCTAATGGATTTTTTGCCTAATAGAAAGACAAGAGCACTCATTATTATCATGTGTGCTCTTGTTTTATGTGGATTTTTTATCTCCCACTTCTATTACAAAAGTATCAATGCTTCTCTTGACCCTAGAATAGTTACGGCCAGGAAGCTGTATGAAAACTACAACCTGTTTGCCAAGGACAATAAACTTGATTCCATCTTTTGGTTAATGGATACCATCGAGTTGATTTATGGGGATGTAGAGCACTATAAAAACTCATTTGAGGTAGGGGTGCTTTACAATAATCGGGCGGCGGCATGTCTTTCATTGTCACTGAAGGAAAATAATGTGAAAGTCAGGGATTCACTTCTTAATATTGCAGAAAATTCTGTTAGCGAAAGCATCAGCATCTATGAGAGATGGTATGCCATGTATGGAGGAAAGAGTGAAGAAGCAGTGGAGACTATTTTAAGGAAAGATTTTTTTGTTGGATTAGAGACATATAGTGAAGAAAAGCAGAAAATTTTTCTGAAAAAAAGAGTGAATGAAATCATGGAGGCTCAGGCGGAGACAGATCGAAGACTATCTGTCAGCTATACAAATCTCGGATTAATCTATCGCCAGCAACTTAAATATGAGGACGCGGCCTTATCTTATCAGCGAGCTATTGAATACTGGGATAGAAACCTTACCGCCGAAAACAACCTCAACATACTTTTGGGAAGACCTGAAAAGAAAAGAAATCTTATTCAAAAGCTTTTTCCTCCCGATAGAGTTCAAAACTGAATGCAAAATTTTTTAAACCAAATATCATGAGAAAGTCTATACTAATCCTGGCCGCATCTGTATTTCTGATCTGTGGAAATACCATGGCACAGGAAAAAACTGAATCGAAAAAGACGCCGCAGGAATACAAACCTATAAGAATTAATGTTACTGAAGACGGTTCATATTATTTACGGATTATTACCTGGGCGCAAATGTGGACAACCATTGTTGATAATAATCCGGGTACTATTGGTTACGATTTAAAACCGGACAATTCATCTACCAATATTGGTATCCGCCGGGCACGAATGTTATTCTATGCTCAAATGGGGCCTCGCTGGCTGATATTGACTCACTTCGGTATGAATAATCAGACATTTAACTCCGGTGGATATTCAGGGAGTGTTGATGGAAAAAAGCCTCAACTCTACATTCATGACGCGTGGACAGAATTCATGGTAATCCCTAAAAAACTTTATGTAGGTATAGGTCTCCATTACTGGAATGGTGTTTCCAGGATGGCCAACGCCTCCACCCTGAACTTTATGACGTTGGATGCGCCGATTTTTAACTGGTATACTATCGAAACCAATGATCAGTTTGCCCGTCAAATGGGCATTTATGCCAAGGGTCAACTCGGCCGCTTGGATTATCGCTTCGCACTGAATCAGCCCTTTCAGAACGGAACGAATCCATACATGCAAACAACGAGAACTACAACGGGATTCAATTCGGAGTTGGCAGCAAAACATGCCTATACAAGCACATTTGCACAAGCCGCCTATGTGAAATATATGTTTAAGGACATTGAAAAAGACGTGCTCCCATATGAAATAGGCCTCTGTATGGATGGTCAGGAATTATTTAGTATCGGTGCCGGCTTCTACAATCACCCCAAGTCAACTTATACCCTCGATCCGGGCTCCGGGAGTGATTCTTTGCAGTTGTACAACACCACCATCTTTGGCGCTGATATGTTTTACAACCATTTTATTGGTGAAAAAGGCTATATTCTGAATACCTATGTTTTATTCCAACATATGGACTACGGCACGAGATATCTTAGAAATATTGGTGTATTCAACACCTCCACTGTGATTGGAAATGCAGAACAGTTGGGAGATGAATATGCCAACCGAAGTGTAATGGGTGCAGGAAATGTGCAACCTACCATGGGCACAGGCGATATTCTTTACGCGCAACTGGGGTTGAGGTTTCCGAGATTTGAAAATGGCAGTGCTTTCATGCCCTATGTTACAGGGACATACAAATCATTCGAGGCTATTGAAGAGTCATCGCTCCAGTACGATCTCGGTCTGAATTATTTTATTAATAAGCACAATGCAAAAGTCACAGTGCAGTATGGTACGCGGCCGATTTATAAGTTTGATTCTTCGCAGTCAAGCGGAGTAGCACAAAACGGGTTGAAAGGACAAATTACGCTGCAAACGCATTTTTATTTGTAAATCGTGATACCCAGCGCAATGATATCAGTTTGGATAAAATTGAAATCACAGTTGATGCGAAACCGAAATCTATTGGCAATGATTTTGAAATAATGGAAAACCGAAGGAACGACCTCCATCCGAAACTTCGGTTTACTATTAAGCTCTGGGTTTTAGGAAACAGTATGCTTTATTCGGAAGGATACGGATAATCTGATAGTTGCCCACTATAGCTCCATAAGGGCAATATGCGGGCGAATCGCCATTATTGGTATTTACTCTTGTATTTTTATCTGATCATGAAAATAGCGATCATTTCCGACATTCATGAAGATCTTGCAAGTCTCCAGGCAGTGCTCAGGGCGATAGATAAGTTCGCCTGTCATGAGATTGTCTGCCTTGGGGATATTTCCGGATATAGCATTCCTTATTATAATTATTTAAATGCGCGTAATGCTCATCAGTGTCTGGCGCTTGTCCGTTCTAACTGTAGCCTGGTAGTATTGGGAAATCATGATATGCAGGCTGCGAAGATAGTGCCCCAAAACTGTACTTTTTTTGATTTTCCGCCCAATTGGTATCAGCTCAATTATCACCAACGTCATGCATTGGCCAACAATACCCTGTGGTTGCATGAAGAGAACGACCTGGATCCGCTATATAAAGAATCGGATATTGAGTACCTAAGGTCTCTGCCCGAAAGCTATAGTAAGGAAATTTCAGGTGTAAAACTGCTGTTTACACACTATGTATATCCCAACCTTTTAGGACTTAAAAAGGAATTCTATACCTATGCTGCTGAGTTCAAAAGGCATTTTGATTACATGGAATCAACCGGGTGTAAGATCAGTTTTACTGGACATGCGCATGTGAAAGGCTTTTTTGTGGCCACTACCAAAAGGTTTCGTCAGTATGGATATCGATCTTTACGTTTGAAGAATATTCCCTGTTGCATCGGAATACCCCCTGTAACGCGTCTGAATAAAAGAAGTGGCTTTTGTATATTTGATTCTGACGAAATGAGTATTAAGGTTATTAAACTTTAATCAAATTAGACATGGCTGGAGGCAATCTGAAGAAATTT
This sequence comes from Cyclobacteriaceae bacterium, assembly GCA_041750735.1. Taxonomy (GTDB): domain Bacteria; phylum Bacteroidota; class Bacteroidia; order Cytophagales; family Cyclobacteriaceae; genus JAAUQL01. Next base: position 3,381 of record JBGSYX010000145.1, on the reverse strand, counting down.
TATCTGAGCATTGTATTGCCATCCATTATGGCCATTGCCCTATTTATTATTTCAATTTTTATGATCATCATACCATCCTTTGAGCGCAACATCTTGGACCGCAAAAAGGAGATGATCGGTGAACTCACCAATACCGCCTGGAGTCTGCTGGAAGAATATCATATTGAGGCCATGAATGGGAAATTTACCCAGGAAGAAGCCCAGCAAATGGCGGCTGGGAGAATTGAGCAAATCAGGTATGGCAATGAACGGAAGGATTACTTTTGGATCATTGATATGCATCCTTCCATGATCATGCACCCATACACCAAAGAGCTGAACAATGCAGACCTTACAGAATATATGGACCCCAATGGGAAGAGACTTTTTGTAGAGGCAACCAGAATTGTTGCAGAAGATGGCGAAGGTTTTATAGACTACATGTGGCAATGGAAGGATGACTCAACAAAGATTGTCCCAAAGCTGAGTTATGTGAAGGAGTTTGAACCGTGGGGCTGGATCATTGGTACTGGCATTTACCTGGAGGATGTAAAAGAAGAAATATGGATCATTAAAAAACGCTTATTCGGAATTTCAATCTTAATATCTGCAACAATAAGTGTCATTCTGCTGATTGTAATCAGGCAAAGCCTCAAAATTGAAAGAAAACGAAAACTTGCCGAATCAGAATTATTGTTGTCAAAGCAAAAATATGAAGCACTGGTGGAGGCTTCTACGGAAGGGACGTTAATGATTTTGAATCAATCCATTATTTTCAGCAATGCGACATTCAATAAGCTTATTGGCTATGATGCAACTACATCGAAAAACTTTGAAGATATATTCCAATTGAGTTTATCAAAGGTCATCAGCGCCATCGATGACCCTAAGAAATCTGTATCAATGGAAACTCAGATTTTTTGTGCTGACAAATCTGAAAAAGAGGTGGTTTTGTCAGTTTCCGAAATAAAGCATGGGACGGACAAGGGATACATCATTGTGACTAAAGAAATCACCCATCGCAATCAAATAGAGAAGCAAGCTGAACAACTTACACAGGAGCTCCAAACATCACTGCTTCTCATGAATCAACCGATAAGGCACCTGGTCAAAGATATTTTGAAGTGCCCGGCAGAATGTAGCATTCAGGAAGCTGCATTGTTACTATCCAGGAAAAACAGAAATGCCATCTTTGTTCAGAGGGATGAAGAGATTATTGGAATTATAAATCATAGTGATTTTTTAAATCGTGTGGTTGCGGAAAATCTGGACACCAGTAAGTCGGTGATAACGATCATGACTTCCCCGCTTATCGCTATTTCTGAAAATGCACTACTATACGAAGCCGTGCTGTTACTTAACGACCGAAATGTTTCTCACCTTGGAGTTAAAAACCATGATGGTGAGATTACCGGGGTGGTGAGCAGAGATGATATCGCTGCCATGCAACAAAATTCGGTAAGCCATCTAATCAGGGAGATTGAAGCAGCACAAGACATCGATCATATTCATAAGATTCATAATCGCTTACCGGTACTAGTGAATGCACTGATCGAAAGTGGCGATAATACCTATAATATCACACGAATCATTACCTCGGTCTCTGATGCCATTGCCAAAAGAATAATCAGGATGGCGATTGAGAATCTTGGTGAACCCCCTTGTGATTTTGCATTTATGGTGATGGGAAGTGAGGGCAGGATGGAGCAAACCCTGTCGACAGACCAGGACAATGCAATAATATTTGAGGATGTCCGTGCGGAAAATTTAGAGTTGGCAATTGACTATTTCTTGAAACTCGGCAAAAAGGTAAGCCATGATTTGAATGCTGTGGGCTATAAGTTTTGCGATGGGGACATTATGGCATCAAATCCTAAATGGGTACAGCCTTTATCGAGGTGGAAGGAATACTTCACACAATGGATCACTCAAAGCGAGCCGCAAAGTGTATTAGAAGCCTCCATATTTTTTGATTTCAGGGGGGTATTTGGTAACGCTACATTGGTGAATAATCTCAGGGAACATGTGAACACAACTGTGGACGGTAAGTCCGTATTTTTTTATCATATGGCTCAATCCATTCTAAAATACAAGCCTCCCTTGAACTTGTTTGGAAAGATAATTGATCAAAATCATTCTGGCGTTCAGATTAAACTGGATATCAAAAAGGTACTCCTTCCTATCGTGAGTTTTTGCAGACTTTATTCACTTTTCCATCGACAGGATGAAACCAACACATTAGCCCGAATAAAGCACCTTTACCAATTACAGGTCATCCCAAAATCTATGTATGATGAGTTGGTCTTGTCATATAATTATCTCATGCACATACGATTCAGAGCCCAGTCGAGGAGCATTTTACTAAACAAACCTCCCGATAACATTATTGATATAAGTAAACTAACGCACATCGAGGTAAGTACCATTAAAAAGATTTTTAGTGAAATCAGTAACCTTCAGACCATGCTGAACTTTGATTTTAAAGGGACCATGTGATTTGACTCTTTAAAGTCTAAATTCTTAAATCATCCCCAAAAATGAATAACGTTTCACTTTCCAGGATCAGACATGAAATACGGGAACGTAGACATGAGGAATTGGTTGATTATTGCCTTCGTCTGGCGAAATTCAAAAATGAAAATAAAGAGTTGTTGAGTTATCTTCTATTTGAGGCCCATGATGAAAAAGGATATCGAGCAGAAGTAAGGGATGAAATGGAACTGATGTTCGACGAGGTGAATGTGAGCTCAGTATATTTTGCCAAAAAGTCCATCAGAAAGATTCTGAGACATGCCGCCAGGCATATCAAATATTCAGGATCAAAGCAAACCGAAGTGGAGATATTGATTAGTTTTTGTAAAGGAATGAGAAACCTGCCCCTACCTTTTCATGAAAACAAGGTACTAATCAATCTTTATGACAGGCAGTTGCACAACATCAAAAAAGCCATGTCTCAAATGAATGAGGACTTACAATATGATTATCAGTCTGATTTTAATACAGTCAAGCAACCACTATCCAAAATCAGCTTCGACTAATCCGGTAATAGCCTACTGGCAAATTTAATATCTGTCGTATTTTCCGTCGAGGATCACTTCCCTAACTGCTTCCAGATAGCCGAATCCGTTGAGCCTGTCGGGTAGGAGGTAACTTCCCTCCACCCATTCGTTCCACGCATTGATAGTGATCAGTTTAGGTTGTTCGGGGTGGCTGTCTGTATATTTTTTAGCTTTCGCGAGCAGGGTTGCAAAACTTTGCGGAGTATTGTTATAGTGCACAACATCGGCGATACCTTTGGCTGGGAAACGAGGTGTATCGTCCCATCCTATGGAAACGCAGGGAAAAACAGGGATATCCAGGATAGAGTCCATCTGTTCCCTTATATTGATAGCATTGGTGCCA
>JBGSYX010000144.1:0-2237 GCA_041750735.1 Cyclobacteriaceae bacterium | reverse complement strand
GTCTGGTCGGCGGCGATAGCCATCCGCTGAGTTTCATTAAAAGCGATTGCCCATGGCGAATGTTTGGCATTGGCGCCGATAGCGATGAGGTTATCGAACAATTCTGGTTCTTTTACAGCCCATTCAATCGCCTGCTGACCACCCATCGAGCAGCCAATCACGGTATGGATGTGCTCTATTTTCAGATGCTCACGGACCAGATCGTAACTGCGTACGATATCCAGATTTGTAAGAACAGGAAAATCGTGGTAATAGGGCTTTCTGGTTTCAGGATTCTCTGACAATGGTCCGGTTGAGCCATAGCACCCGCCTGGCATATTCACACAAATAACAAAATGTTTATCAGGATCATATAGTTTCCCCTGGCCAAAGAGCCCGCTCCACCATTCGGTGAAGTCGGAATTGCCGGAAAAAGCATGACAAACCCAGATCACATTGGATTTATCCGAATTTAATTTCCCGAATGTAGTGTAAAACAACTGGAGTTCGGGCAGTGACCTTCCCGACTCCAGAGTGAATTTTTGATTATGGTGTAATACCTTGTTCGTTACCATAGTTCAATGTTTGAATCAGCCATAAAAATGAATATGGACATGTTTGTTACTTCTTATATACTTTGTCGAATGCCTGAGTTAAATCGGCCTTAATGTCATCAATATGCTCAATTCCTGTCGAAATCCTGAGTTGCGAAGGCAGCACGCCTGATGCCAGTTGCTCAGCATCAGTGAGTTGCTGATGGGTTGTGGATGCCGGATGGATGATGAGCGTTTTTGCGTCGCCAACATTGGCCAGATGGCTCACCAGTTTCAGTGAATCAACAAATTCTGCGGCCTTCTCTTTTCCGCCTTTCAATACAAAAGTCAGCACTCCGCCGAATCCACGCTCCAGGTATTTCTTAGCCAGTTTGTGGTATTTGCTGCTTGAAAGCCCCGGGTAATTCACACTTTCCACCTGAGGATGACTTTCGAGCCATTTCGCCAGTTCCAGTGAATTGCTCGTTGTACGCTCCACGCGCAGTGAAAGGGTCTCCAATCCTTGTAGGAAAAGGAAGGCGTTGAACGGGCTCATGCACGGCCCGAAATCGCGGAGACCTTCTACCCGTGCCCGGATGATAAAAGCAATGTTGGGAAGACCCAGTGGATTATTGTCCCCAAAGGTATTCCAGAAGTTCAGCCCGTGATAACCTTCCGATGGTTCCGTGAATTGTGGATATTTTCCATTACCCCAATTAAAATTCCCACCGTCCACGATGATACCGCCGATGCTGGTGCCGTGACCGCCGATCCATTTGGTGGTGGATGCGACAACGATATTAGCTCCATGCGCCAACGGACGCGCGATGGCGCCGGCCGCACCAAAGGTATTGTCAACAATCAACGGTATACCATACTTTTTACCCAGTGCACCGAATGCTTCAAAATCGGGGACGTTGAATTCAGGATTACCGATGGTTTCCAGGTATAGCGCTTTGGTGCCTTTATCGATCAGTTTTTCGAAGGCTTCCACGGTGTCATCAGATGCAAATCTGGCATCAATACCAATCCGCTTGAACTGAACCTTGAATTGGTTGTAGGTGCCACCATAGAGGTGGCTTGTTGTGACGAAGTTGTCACCCGCCTGCATGATGTTGGTGAGTGCGAGAAACTGCGCTGCCTGTCCTGATGATACCGCAAGAGCGGCTACACCACCCTCCAGTGCCGCAATGCGCTTTTCCAGCACATCGGTGGTCGGGTTCATGATGCGTGTATAAATATTCCCGAATTCCTTCAGGGCAAAGAGGTTGGCTCCGTGCTCCGAATTGTTGAATACGTAGGAAGAAGTCTGGTAAATCGGTACTGCCCTGGAGCCAGTTGTTGGGTCCGGCTCCTGACCGGCGTGCAATTGTAAAGTTTCGAATTTGAAATTTGACATTAGTGAAAATAGTTAAGTGGTTAAGAATTGTTTTGGTTCTCCGGAATCTCCCTGAAAAAGTGCAGGATCACTCTTAGCCTGGCTGCAATGAAGATGCTATACAGCCCGGCTGTAGCGCATACAACAGGAAGGCTTCAAATATCCATGGTTGGTGGAATCAGTGCTTTTAGCCCTGGTGCGACTGGTTAAAACCCAGTAATTTGTAAAATGAGTTCTTTTCATGTTAATACTCTTTATATTCTTCCGTACCCCGGAAATCCGGACGGAATCAGGAATTAGCACCTTGGCATATGCCACCAGGTTGCTAGGGTTTCAGTGAGCCTGTC
>JBGSYX010000143.1:0-1633 GCA_041750735.1 Cyclobacteriaceae bacterium | reverse complement strand
AGCTTAATAGAATTATAAAAAAAGTTGTATCTGTTAAATGTGTATTCTCATATGAAGTATTTTCGCATCGTATTGAAGGACAAATGGGTGGTGAGATTTTTGAAGAACAATTTTCTGAAATCTACGTATATATTCAGTATTCTCATATTTTGAATAATTACGATGTTTTAAAATATATAATTACGAAGACACTTGCTTTGTGCCAAATTTTTAATAGACATTACGATATAGGATTCACAAATTATGTTTTTAATGACAAGGAGCGAGGACTAAGATTGATTGATATGTACCGACTTTCTAGAAATCCAGACGGCAAAAATCTGTTCAATCAATTTATTTCTGGCATTATTCCGAGTGACGACAACAAAACGATTAATGCTTTGTGCCATATCAAAAAAAGCATTGATGAAAATGCACTCCTGGTTTTTATCACAGATAATGACGGATGCGAATTGGGCGAAGGTTTACAGAAGAAGGCAAGACAAATAGCAAAGCAGTCGATCTGGATCAAAGTCGACGAGGATAATGTGGAAGTAGTAGAAGGTTTGCCACGTGTAAATAAATAGGAGAAGAGGAGGCATAGATGCTTAAAACTAAACAAAACGAAAATGAAATGAAATATTATTTTGATATACCTTACATTAACGTGCCAGTTGAATTTCTATCCAGAGAACAAACAGAATTGGAGTTAATACGTGACCGCAATCAACTGGAAGAGCTTGAAATAATAAATGTTGCTAGAAGAATATCAAGTGAATATAATCAGCCATTTTTGCTTAATGGGGAGGCAAATGGTTCTTTTGTTTTGTTTAGGATGGGACTATCGAATATAAATCCATTGCCTGCGCACTATTTATGTAATCGCTGTCAGTTAATCGAAATTGCTGAGAGTGGAGGTTTTGGTATCGACTTAGTTAACAAGGCCTGTCCAACATGCGGGCAAATAATGCGCCAGGATGGATTTGACATTCCAATTGAAAGCATATGGTTTAAAGATCATGGTCGACTGGATCTATCGTTTGAAACGACGGATTTGGCATTTGTCTTAATAGAAAAGCAATTGAAAGATGTATATGGCTGGGATAAGGTCATTCCATCGGGCAAGCGATATCGTCGACAGAAAGGTGTATCTCAAGGATATATAGATCATGATGGATTCTATATCTTGTCAGAAAATCAGAAGCTCGAAGACTTCGCACACTATAGGCAAGTAATCAACAAAAAATTTACGTGCCTTGTTATTCCACGTGATGAATATATTGGCAAGCTTCAAAAAATAACTCTGAGTCGTAATATTGATTTTTCAGAGATAGAGTGGGCTCGAAATACCGTAACCTCATTAAATTGGCCAAACTTCGCGGATCATCAAGCAATAGAATTTATTACTAAAACCCCAATTGATGCGCTGCCCTTCATGTACCGTTGGGATGATAGCGTACGAGTCTTCATTGAGAATTATATTCGTTTGCATGGATCCATAAATGTTAGATTTTTGACTGATTTATATTCTTACTTTGAATCCAAATACACCAGTGATTTAAACCTGCGTCATTATCTGATTGATGAATCCGGCATAATCAAGCCATTTCTTTTTGATCGAGAAAGGGCGTTTGAAGTACTGCTAAGTCACGGA
>JBGSYX010000142.1:0-6248 GCA_041750735.1 Cyclobacteriaceae bacterium | reverse complement strand
TAGCTCATGAATTCTGGTTTGGATGCGCCATTCCAAACAGTCTTGTTGATGGCTCGATGACGGAGACTGATAAAAAGCAATTCGAAGAAAAATTCCTTCAGAATTTCAATGCATCAGTAACCGAAAATGCAGTTAAATGGGGCACGATGGAACGCCAGAAAGGGCAACCGGATTATTCAGTTATCGACAGAATTTTGGCATGGACGGAGGCAAATCAAATTCCGCTGAGAGGACACAACCTGTTTTGGGGAATCCCGAAGTTTGTTCAGCCTTGGGTAAAAGAACTGTCGGACGAAGAACTGGAACTTACGCTTAAAAACCGTGCCGAAACTGTTACTGCCCGTTACAAAGGCCGGTTTGTTGAATACGACCTGAACAATGAAATGGTGCATGGAAATTATTATGAAGACCGATTAGGTGCTGACATTACTAAAAAAATGGCAGAATGGGCAAAAAACGGCGACCCTAAAGTCAGACTTTGGCTGAATGATTATGATATTCTTACAGGCAAAAAGCTACCGGAATATATGGCTCAAATACGGCTGATGCTTGGGCAAAAAGTGCAAGTGGCCGGTATTGGCGTGCAAGGTCATCTTCATGCCGAAACATTCGACCGCGATCAACTGAAAAACGCACTCGATTCATTGGCACAGTTTAATCTGCCGATTCGCGTTACAGAATTCAATATGCCCGGCCAACGTTCAAAATATTACGAAGATCGGAATACGAAAATGACAGAAAAGGAGGAGGTATTAAAAGCACAAGAACTGGTTGACTATTATAAAATCTGTTTTGCCCATCCGGCTGTCGAAGGTATTTTGATGTGGGGATTTTGGGAAGGGGCAAACTGGATTCCGGTTTCATCATTGTATAAACGCGACTGGACTCCTACGCCGAGTGCCGAAGCATATAGAAATTTGATTTTCAACGAATGGTGGACAAAGGAAGAAGGTAAAATCAAACGCAAGGGAGAACTTTCTATTCCAGCATTTTTTGGAAAATACAAAGTCACTGTTGACGGCGTAACTAAAGAGGTTGATTTGACTAAGTCCTTAGGTAACTTGGAGGTAGTTTTTTAAACAAAATTGCAAATATGAAACCCATTCGAAAAATGAACATCAAGTTTTGCCGATATAATAACTACCTGGATGTGGTGCATCCGTTTTTGCCTATCATGTACTATTTTCAAAAGTTATCCGAATAAACAAATAGGTAACTCTATGTTTACTCGTATAGCAACCTATCCACCGGATTTAAAAGCGCTGTCTTTAGTGATTGTTATGATATCGATAACACTACGATTAAATATATAATGATCCCGGCCATAAGGTACGGAAGCATATTCATACCTGAATGATAGACAAAACTACTTAACCAGTCATTCATGATGAAAAAGGCAATTGGTGTGGCAATAACGAAATCAATCGTATCTATGGAGAGCGCTCTCAGGCCAAAACCAACCCTTTCCCCAGCATTTTTACCATTTCCAAGATTGGACTGGCAACATTGGATAAGAATAGCTTTTTGTCCTCAGTGCATCTGAAAACCCTGACCTGTTTTCACCAACTATAATTCGAATTATTCTGCTTATCAAATTCAATTGAATCACGGGCCAAAGTTTTTATCCACCCTTTACCTTGTCGAACCACAGATTCCGAACTCGCCCACTTGATGCCTTTAAACCGATGATTGCCTTATCAGCATTTCTGACAAATTCTATACCCTGTATGAACCAAACATTTCCAGAAAAGAAATCTGTTTTTGTTGGTGTTAATGTGATATCAGGATGTCGTTGATGTCTTGCTTTTAGCGTGTCATTTTCAATAATGAATGAATAGGATGTGCCAAGCTCTTTACTATAAAACTCACCGGTAAATTCATTCAACTTCACTGCTGAACGATCAAATGCTTTCATTTTTGCTGCCTTCATTTCCTGGCCGCCTTGCTTGAGTAGCAATTGGTTAACCTGTTCATTATCCCTTCTAAAAATGATGGTTGCATCAGCGATAGGAATAACAAAGACTGAATCGCTCATTGCTTTCATATCTACCTTGGGCTGACCGGTAGCCTGGCCTTTAAGTTGATTGTTTTCTAATGATATTTTTAGGATTAATCCCGGGAAAAGTTCATATTCTCCCGTGTATTCATTTAGTAGTGAAATCTCAACATCCTTGAATTCACCATCTTCCTTTTTATCAGCATCAGCAACTTCTTCATCCTTAATAAGAAAATCCTCCAGGTATATATCGCTAATTTTCATAGCCATCCCTCCTGTATTAAAGGATCCCAGGTTACTAAAAACGATAACGGAAAATCGTTGATCTGGGAATCTTCCTAAATAAGTCCGGTATCCTGCATCCGCTCCTCCGTGACTTATTAATGTTAATCCTTTGTAATTCCCTATTCCCTGACCAAAAGCATAATCAATCGTATCTCCATTGTTTAGTATTCCGCGTTGATTCATGAGTTCCATTGTCCTTTGATTCCCAACCTTTGGTTCTTCAAAGTTGATGGCCCATTTGCTTAAATCATTGACGGTAGTGAATAAACTGGTAGCTCCGACATTGGCATAGTTCAGTACACTTTTTTTATAGCCATCGCCAGCCTCGCTATAAGAATATGCCCTGTCTTTTACAATCTTCTCATGATCATCATAGAATAAAGTGCTACTCATGCCCAGGGGTTCAAAGATATGATCGTTAGTCCATTTCGGGAATGATGTTTTAGTGACTCTTTCGACTATCTTGGCAAGTAAAGTAAAACCCGAATTGCAATAAACGAATTCATCTCCCGGTTTAAAATTCAACTCTGTCTGATTACTGAGTAATTTCATGATTTGATCAGAAGTAATTACATCGTCCAAACGCCATCCTGCTATGGCCAGTAAATTCCATTGATCGCGTAAACCACTTGTGTGATGAATTAAGTGTTGAATGGTTATGGTATCGTTAAATTGATGCAATTCTGGTAAATATTTCCGTATGTCATCATCCAGCGACAGCTTTCCTTCATCTGCCAACATGGCAATCGAAAAAGCGGTAAACTGCTTAGAAACCGAAGCAATATGAAATACCGAATTTGGAGTAATCGGAATATTATATTCAAGATTGGCAATTCCATAGCCTTTTGCGTTGATTATTTGTCCATTTTGTACCACCGCTATGGCTGCACCTGGTGAATTCTGGTTATCCCATAAAGCAAAAAGTTGATCTATTTTCTTCTCAGCCTTAGTACCTAATGGCTCAATTCTTTTTACTTCGAGGGTGTATTTACCTTTCTTTTCGTTGTCTTCTAATGGAAGAATATCAATTCTGTAAAGACCAGCTGTTTTAGTAATGAGGATAACCGGCTCTATTCCATTTCGGCCATTAGGGCTATCTATGGTTTCTAATTTATTCCCCTTTTCATCGTATGTGTTGATCATAAGATCAATGTCCATTTGATTAACAGTAGCAAAAAAGAACTGGTCTTTAGACATATTGACACTGTAAGAATGGGTTTCACCTGTCTTTATATCGGACTCCAGTTTGGAGCCCTTTTTCAACAATGTTGCTTTCTCCTGTCCAAAGACAAGGCTATTGATCAATATAAGACCAATGCAAAAAAGGTTTCTCAATGCTTTTGTTTTGTGCGGTAAATCCATATTTCATTTATTTAGGATGTGTTGTTTTATTTTATCGGCCTGGTTTCCATTACTTTTTTAACTTCAATTACACACATTCACGATCCATTCAGGGTTGAGTACCCTGCCATTTCAGTAAACATGATAGCTAATCTTCGATTCTCAGCCATAGCGAGATGTTTTTGGAGTTGAAAAAGTTGTATGAATATACTAAAATCGATCTTTTTAATCCACTATAATTTATTGGGTTATAAGCCGGCCATTGACAGGATAATGGGCGGAACAGAGTGCATAAATCCTGCCCTGTTACGATGTTCAGAAAAAAGAGGTCAAACTTTCGAACTGCCTCATTTATGGTGCAAACCAAAAAGTTAAAGGGGCACATAACCGAAATTAGATTAATTGTATGCTCACAAAAACCATTATCTTGGAGACTGAAAAAAATGAAAGCGTTGGCACATTGAAAGTGCCCAGCTTAATCAGGATGATAAATCCTGAGTTTAAATCAATCGGATTGCAAATCGATCCAACCACCATGCACAGAATCGGTTTAAGTCCGGGGGCACAGGGTTTTATCACTAAAATAATTATTAACCAGGCGAAACTTTTATTTGTTAGCTCATTCCTGTCTCATTTTACTTTGCTGCTCGATACCCGCTATAGAACAGCGTTCAGCTTTTTTGAATTTTGGAAATCTTATTGCAGACATGCCCGAAACGAAAATTGCCGATGCGGAACTGGAAGCATACCAAAAAGTATTGGTGACAAAGGGGGAAGAGATGGCAGTAAGATTCCAGGAAGCTTACACTGCGTTCGCAAATGAAGTTCAAAGCGGGAACATCGCTCCGTTACAGCAACAACAAAGACAGGAGCAATTGCAAAAACAACAGCAGGACATAGTGAATTATGAACAGGAAATAAGTCAAGCGCTTTCCCAAAAGAGGGAGGAGTTGTTGAAACCTCTTCTGGAAAAGGTAGAAAATTTGATAGGCGAGGTAGCACGGGAAAAAGGAGTCGCCGGTGTTTTTGATACTTCTGTGTTCAATTCAGTGTTGTATGGAGATAATTCTTTTGATATGGAGTCATTGGTCCGCCGCCGGATGGGACTGCATGTCACCAGTGATAATCCATTTGTTGAGGTTACCGTCGCAATGGCCTTTGTCAATTCAGCAGAAATATTAGCCAGGCTACCGGATGTAAAGGAGGCCGAAGCCCAATTGGAAGCACTCCAGAAACAATTACAGCGAAAAGGACAAGGCATGGTGGAGCAGTTGCAACAGGGTTACCTGGCCGTTCAACAAAAGGTGGAACGGGGAGAGTTGAGTCCTGCACAACAGAAAGAGGAAGCGGCAAAATTAAAAGCGAGGGAATCGGAAATCGGGAAGTTTGAGCAGGATATGGCAAATCAAATTCAGAACAAACGTTCAGAATTGCTGCAACCTATTTATAACCAGGTCAATGAAGCTATAGCCAATGTGGCGAAGCGTGCCAACGTACAAATGGTTTTTGAACAATCTGTATTGCTTTATGTTGACGAAAACCTGAATTTATCAAATTTGGTCATGGCACAGCTTGCTTTGTCTGCCTCCGGTGCGGTTACTTTTAACGGAGGCACTGCTGCTTATGGCACTGTCAATTCAGCAGAACTATTAGCCGATATGCCCGATGTAAAGCAGGCCGAAGCCCAATTGGAAGCGCTCCAGAAACAATTACAACAAAAGGGTCAAGGCTTGGTGGAGCAGTTGCAACAGGATTACCTGGCCGTTCAACAAAAGGTGGGACTGGGAGAGTTGAGTCCTGTACAACAGGAAGAGGCAGCTGCAAGTTTGAACACAAGACAATCGGAAATCGCGAAGTTTGAGCAGGATATGGTAAAGCAAATACAGGATAAGCGGAGTGAACTGTTAGAACCTATTTCTAACAAGATCAACGGAGCCATTGCCAACGTTGCACAGGAGCAAAACATGTCGATGGTTTTCGACAAGGGAATACTTCTAAAAAGCGACGCTGCATTAGATATTTTACAACTGGCGAAAAGAGAACTGGGGATATAAGCAACCGAATCTTTGTTGAGGCAAGTGCCAAGATTTTAGACCCGGGTTGAACCAGTCTCGTTGTAAGAGGATTAAATCACGCTAATGGAAGGAATCGGGCAAGTATACCCGCTTATGAAATTTCAGTCACTTTTTCCGGTTGGATGGTTGGTGGCAACCATACCGTGAAAGCCGAAAATAATCCAACCAATGATCCTGGTCTTTATGTCCAGCCGGGTGATGCCTGGAGGGTAATATGTAACGACAGGATCATGAAAATAGCTCATGGAAGTAATTTTTATAACCATGAAGATCCTGGCTTTAAGATACCATTTAAGCTTTTGTCCAAGGACTTGTCTTTTCCTGCCTAATAAAAAAACCGACAGCTTCAATCCGAAGGCTGAGCAACCTCATCCCGGAGTGTGCGCATCCTCGACCTGGAGTATGCGCAACCTCGACCCGGAGGATGCGCAAGGTCGACCCGGAGGATGCGCATCCTTTGCACGGAGGAAACGTACGTTTTTCTGAATTTCTATGAGACCTGTAAAATCCGTGGATTTCACGGCAATTTCACCCAATGGTGGTTGCCATTT
>JBGSYX010000141.1:0-24803 GCA_041750735.1 Cyclobacteriaceae bacterium | reverse complement strand
AAGACGGGCATTAGGGGGGAGTGATGTGAGGCGTAGAGTGAGGGACACGCCTTACGCTGCGCCAAACGCCCGCCAACGAGTGCGTGTTTTAACTTTTCCAAAGTTCAAAACTTTGGAAAAGTTAAGGTTGAAGAATCAACACTTCCTTGTTCGTTCAATAAAGAATCGATTAAGTAATCAAAGGCAATTTTTTCATAGACAGTTCTTTCTTGAGAAAATCCTTCCATATGAATTATCAGAAGTTGAAAAATAGCTACTGCAACTAGAGTATATCGTCTAATAATTATCACTATTTCCTTTTCAAAACCTATTTAATCTACAAAAGTGCAATTTCAATGACAAATTCCAGCATACCGGCGCTGACGGGACAACCTTCTATTTGAATAATTCAAATATTTAAGTTTCCACTATCCTGCAAGAAATAATTTCCATATCCAATCAACCAGGGTATGAACCAAAATTGCATCTATTAACTTATTGCCACTTTTACGATAAGCCCAGCCATACCCCATCCCAGCAATTGATGCCAAAGAAACGTAAGTAATTTGCATTGATAACGAACTGACATTATTCCAGTGCATCAGTCCAAAAGCCAGTGACGAAATGACCAGGGGAATCCACTTTTTAGAAAACATTTTTTCCAATCCGTGGAGTAGAATGCCCCTAAAAAACAGTTCTTCAGGCAAAGCAACTGTTAAAAATAGACCTACAAAATGAAGGACGAGTTTTGGAATATCATATGATTGAGGGATAACAAATGTGAGAAACCCTGTTAACAACCCTGGTGGAACCGCCAATGCCATAATAAAAACCAGGGCGAGCAGTGTTATACCAATATCCTTCAACCCGGGAATCAGATTAAATCCAATATCAGCTCTGCGGTATCCATACCAGCCTATAACAGCTATTAAAGAAATTGCCAATGACCACCAGGTATAATCGAGTGACGGATGCAATTCCTGTGACCAGCGAAGGTCAAAGGGAATCCAAAGTAAGAGCCAAAGAGAGATATCAACCCAACTTAATTCAAACGATTCAGTGCTGAGTTTCTTTAGTGAACCAAACACAGCAAATACAATACATGCAAAAATAGTAGTCGTATATGGATTGAAAGTATTGGTGAATAACCCCGGCAACGCGAATAATAGGGTTATTCCTCCTGCAGCATAGTAAATTGAATTTTTATCTGTTTGCAGCCAATTATTAAATTGGCGAAATGCTGTTTGGGAACCTAAAGCGATCAGTAGCCCCAATAGAGGCGACAAACTTAAAACATTGGCTATTACGGTAACAGTGCTGTTTTTCGAATCGGATATTGAAACGCCATATATCAAACCGATTCCGAATAAAGTCCAGATAATCCAGACTATCACAAATCTATGTTTCATTTAAAATACTTAATCCATGTAACTTGTTTTGAGTTCCTCTTTTTCCACCTTTCCCAGCCGGGTATCCTCTGTCCCTAACTGCTGGCCTGGGTTTTCAACCCAAACAGGCACAATCTACAAAAGGCCAATTATAATGGCAAATTCCAGCCCATTGGCTCGTCTGTCCATAGATGAGCGTGAGCTTTTACACACTCCACGAAAAATCTCAAGTGGTCCGCCTACATTTAAAAATAAACCACAAACTTTTTAATTAACTGTGAAGTGTCTGTAAATTCGCCGTTTCATTGACCCTGCAGCCTTTGTTTTTGCCGTGCAGAGTATAAACAACAAAGATTTTAATGATCATAAAACCAGCCGAAAGGCTCAGCACGACCAAAGAATACTACTTTTCTGTAAAGCTGCAGGAAGTTCGAGGGCTCATGGCCAAAGGCCGAAACATCATCAGTATTGCCATCGGCAATCCGGATATGGCTCCGTCGCAGGCAACAATTGATGCACTTACCAGGCATGCCAGTAATCCGGACAACCATGGTTATCAACCATATAGGGGAATACCGGAATTGCGAGGAGCCATCGGTCAATTCATGGCTGATGTCTATGGAGTTTCTCTGAATATCAATGATGAAATATTACCGTTAATAGGCTCAAAGGAAGGCATCACGCATTTATCCCTTGCATTCCTGAATCCCGGCGATAAGGCCCTGGTTCCTGAACTCGGCTATCCAGCCTACAGTGCAGTGACAGACATGGTTGGTGGTGTCAGTGTGTCCTATCCGATGTTGGAGAATGCCAACTGGCGTCCTGATATAAAGGCAATCGAAAGTATGAACCTGGCCGGCGTGAAGCTCATGTGGATCAATTATCCCAATATGCCCACCGGAGCACCCGCAAGCAGGGAGGCATTTCAGGAGATCATTGATTTTGCTAAAAAGCACCAAATTCTCGTAGTCCATGACAATCCGTACAGTCTCGTACTGAATGAAACGCCTCCTTTATCAATTTTATCCTTAGACGGCGCCATGGATGTTGCTTTGGAGATGAACAGTATGAGTAAATCGCACAATATGGCCGGTTGGCGTATCGGCTGGATTGCCGGGCAAAAAGCCTATATCGATACCATTTTGCAAATAAAAAGTAACGTAGATTCAGGCATGTTCAAACCGATGCAATTGGCGGCTGTGGAGGCATTCGCGAATTCACCGGAGTGGCATACTGCACGAAACGATGAATACCGCCGGCGCCGTGCGCTCGTCTGGAAAATCCTCGATAAATTATCCTGTTCCTACGATCGGTCGCAAACGGGCTTGTTTATCTGGGCGAGTGTCCCGGAGTTTATCGGATTGGCGGAGAAATTGTCAGACTACCTGCTTTATGAAAAGGATATATTCGTAACCCCGGGGTTCATTTTCGGGGCTAAGGGAGCAAAATACATCCGAATCTCGCTCAGCGTGAAATACGAACTTCTGGAAGAAGTGCTAAAGCGAATTGAGAATATTGATATCGAAAAAATATGAAAATATCCATCGTTGGTATTGGTTTGCTGGGAGGCTCATTTGCTCTGGGTTTGCGCTCCATCATAGAGGGCAATGAGTATTTCGGTGTTGATATAAATGAAGACCACGGTCGTTTAGCCAAAGAACTGGGCATTGTGGATGAGGTAGTTACCTTCGAGCAGGCACTTGCTTCATCAGACCTGGTGTTGCTGGCTACGCCGGTTAATGTGATTTCCCGACAGTTAAAAGAAGCCCTGGACATTATACCAAGCAATGCGATTCTGATTGACTTCGGCTCTACGAAAGGAAATTTCAGCAAAGTAGCAGATGACCACCCGAAGCGCCATCAGTATGTGTCATGCCACCCGATTGCGGGTACGGAAAATTCCGGTCCTGAGGCAGCATTCAATTCGCTCCTCAAGCACAAGCAAATGATTATCTGCGACCGATCTAAAAGTGACCCGGAGATACTCGAGACAGTGTTGGGGATGTTCCGAAAACTTGAAATGCATATCAGTTTCATGAATAGCACAGACCATGATCACCACATTGCCTATGTGTCGCACCTCAGCCACATCAGTTCGTTTGCACTCGGACTTACCGTTCTGGAAAAGGAGAAGAATGAACGGAGTATTTTCGCCATGGCCGGGTCAGGTTTTTCATCCACTGTCCGTTTGGCAAAGAGTTCTCCTGCCATGTGGGCGCCGATTTTTTCCCAGAATGCTACTAACATTTCAGAAGCGCTGGGGGCATATATTGAGAAGTTGGTTGAGTTTAAATCAGTAATAGACCAGGGAGAAGAATCGAAAAGTTATGAGTTAATGTTGAAGGCCAATGACATCCGGAGGGTTTTGATGGGAATCGAAAAACCGTAAATTGTATCGATTTTTCACCCGTTTATGAAAAAAACCTGGCTTATCACCTTCTTATTTTTTGGGATCGTCGCCGCATTGTGGTACACGGTCGTTCGAGTCGGGCAAAAATTCGTCGTACCCCATGAAGCTGTTGCTAAGGAGATAAAACCGATCGAGCCTGACGCAGAATATCCAGATTATTGGTCGATCAATGGCGAAACCACCATGCTCCTTGGAGGTTCGGTTGAAGACAACCTGTTCCAGATTCCTAACCTGGAGGAGCATTTGGATCTATTGAAAAATGCTGGCGGTAACTATGTGCGAAATACCATGTCGGCCCGGGATTCGATGAATGTCTGGCCTTTTGGCCAAAATGCAGATGGCTTGTACGACCTGAATCAGTGGAACGATGAATACTGGCACCGCTTTGAAAATTTCCTGGAACTTTGCGCAGCTAGGGAAATTGTGGTGCAGATTGAGTTATGGGCTACGTTTGATTTTTATAGAGAGCCATGGAACAGAAACCCTTTTAATCCTAAAAACAATATCAATTATTTGGCAGATAGAGTTCATATGGATTCAGATATTCCTACGCATCCTACCTGGACGCAAAACGATTTTTTCAGGTCGGTGCCAAGCCAGCAGAGTAACCTGGTGCTGCTGGGATATCAGCAAAAATTCATCGACAAAATCCTTTCTTATACATTGAATTACAGTAACGTGCTTTATTGCATGGACAACGAGACTTCGGTGACTGCAGAATGGGGAAAATTCTGGTCGTTGTACATAAAGAAGGTGGCGGCTGAGAAAGGCAGAAAAATCTACACTACAGAAATGTGGGATCCATGGGATCTCAATCATATTGTACATCGCGAAACACTCGATCATCCGGAGATTTATGATTTCGCCGATATTTCCCAAAACAATCACAACAGCGGTGACGAGCATTGGGAAAATGCATTGAAAATCCAGGCACGTCTCCAGGCCGACAGCGCTGTGCGGCCACTCAACAACGTTAAGGTTTATGGAAATGACGGCGGTCCACACCAAACAACGGATAATGGCATCGAATCTTTTGTCAAAAATGTACTTGTAGGTGCGGCGAGTTCGCGGTTTCACCGGCCACCCACCGGTCAGGGGTTGAATGATATTTCACAGAATACCATCAGAGGTATGCGGTCGTACATTCAGAAAAGTGATTTTTTCAATGGGCTTCCAGCAAATCATTTGTTGACCGAAAGGGAAGCAAGCGAGGCCTTTTGCCGGGCGATCGAAGGAGAGGAATACGCAATTTATTTCCCTGCCGGAGGTAGCGTCTCGCTGGGTTTGGAGGGGGAAAAGAATAAAATATCCATAACCTGGCTGGATATCCTCCAATCGCAATGGGGTGAGGAAGGTGAATTAGATGTTATCGATAAGCAGGTTCGCATCACAGCACCAGCAGGAAAACATAGATTAGCATTTATAAAAGTGAAATAAAGATGTTTACACAAAAAGACTTAGAGCAAATCAGGGACAGAGGTTCCGAGCTCCGGACAGTAGAACGGCAAATTGAAAATTTCAAAAAAGGTTTTCCATTCATCAAACTGGAAAAAGCTGCGACTCCGGCTGATGGTATTGTGGTCATGAAGCCGGAAGAGATACGCCGACATGTGGAATTCTACGAAAAACAGTCAGCCACGAAAAGCATCGTTAAGTTTGTTCCCGCATCCGGAGCAGCGAGCCGTATGTTCAAATTGCTTTTTGAATTTTTGGAAATAACAGCCGATAAGCAGGCTGTTGAAAAGACAATGAACAAGGCATCGGATTTGCAATCGATTCAGGCATTTTTCAAACGGATCGATGACTTTGCTTTTTGCGCCACACTCAACAAGCAATTATCAGCCGCTGGCAAATCCATCAAAAAATGCCTGGAATCCCATGACTATGCCTCCATACTCAAAGCTTTGCTCGACAATGAAGCCATGGGCTATGGCAATGCGCCAAAAGGGCTGCTTGAATTTCATAAATATCCAAAAGGTACCCGCACCCCGGTGATGGAGCATCTGGCCGAAGGGGCGCTTTATGCCCAATCTGCCGGCGGAAAGGTAAATATCCACCTGACCGTTTCTCCGGAACACAGGCAGAAATTTGAGGCCCATGTCTCGAGTATTGTGAAGGAATTCGAAAAGCAGTATGGCGTCAGTTATGCCATTTCATTTTCTGAACAAAAAGCACACACCGATACCATCGCCGTCGGTATGGATAATGAGCCTTTCCGAAATGCGGATGGATCGCTTCTGTTCCGACCGGCAGGTCACGGTGCGCTCATCGAAAACCTGAATGACATCCAGGCCGATATCATCTTCATAAAAAACATCGATAACGTAGTTCCAGACAGCCTGAAGCAGGATACGATTACCTATAAAAAGGCGTTAGCGGGCATCATGCTGGAAATCCAGCATAATTTGTTTCAATATCTCAACATGCTTGATAAAGGGGCAGATGCAGACCAACTGAAAGAAATGCTGGATTTTGCATCCGTGCAATTGGGCATTGATAATATCCCCAAATTTCAGTCTCAAAGTGCAACCGTAGATTTTCTACGAAAAAAGTTTGACAGGCCACTTAGGGTTTGCGGTATGGTGAAAAATGAAGGGGAGCCAGGCGGCGGGCCCTTTTATGCCGGCAATGAGGATGGCACAAATTCCCTACAGATCGTAGAATCTTCTCAGGTGGATCCGCAAGACGCTGCCCAGGTTGCAATTGCAAATGGTGCTACCCATTTCAATCCCGTAGACCTTGTCTGTGCCGTGAAGAATTACAAAGGACAGAAAATTGATTTGACACGCTATGTGGACTATTCCACAGGTTTTATTTCGAAGAAATCCAAGGATGGAAAAGAGTTGAAAGCCCAGGAATTGCCCGGTTTGTGGAATGGTTCTATGTCTGACTGGAATACCATTTTCGTAGAAGTGCCAATAGCGACATTTAATCCGGTGAAAACTGTGAATGACCTTCTGAGGCCACAGCATCAATAAATTTATGTAGATTGTAATTGAAAAGGAGACCTAGGTTTCCGTTTCCATCGTCCGATAACTGCAGTCCTATGAAAAACATTGTTTTATTTTTCCTGATAGCGGTATGCTGGTCCGGCAGTCTGGCGCAGCCGGTTTCTTTCCCGCAAGCTACTATGAAAATGTCAACGCGATGGTCAAGCGAAATTGACCAGGACAATCCTCACTCCGAATATCCCCGGCCGACTATGGAGCGGAAGGACTGGCTTAGCCTCAACGGACGCTGGTATTTTGCCACCTCCGGCAAGGATGCTGGAGTTCCAACGGATTTTAAAAAAATCATCATCGTGCCATTTCCGGTTGAGTCGGCGCTTTCGGGGATCAATCAGAAAATAGCACCAGAAAACAAGATATGGTATAAACGTACATTTTTCATTCCCGAAGAATGGTCGGGCAAATTGGTTCAACTGCACTTTGGCGCCAGCGACTGGGAAACTACCGTATTCATAAATGGTAAAGAAATAGGCAAGCACCGTGGCGGATACGATCCTTTTTCATTTGATATTTCTCCATACCTCGATGAACGCGGCGTTCAGGAAATCATCGTATCGGTCTGGGATCCTACCGACTCCTACCATCAGCCCCGTGGAAAACAAAAGCTGGACCCCGCCGGTATATGGTACACGCCCGTTTCCGGAATTTGGCAGACCGTATGGATTGAACCGGTAAACTTCACATTCGTTGAAGGGATTAAAATCGCGCCTGATATCGATAATTCCTCTATAACAATCCATGCAATATCTACTAATCCCATGCCTGCCGATTCACTTTTGGCCAATATCTCTTTGAAAGGCCAGGCGGTCTGTGATTCGAAATTTGCCATTGATCAAACGGTGAGTATCACGATCCCAAATCAGAGCCTCTGGTCGCCGGAAGCTCCAATCCTTTACGACATCAGGATATCCCTTGTGCGCAAAGGAGAAATAATCGATATGGTGTCATCTTATTTTGGAATGAGAAAAATTGCAGTTGCTCAGGATGCAAAAGGGATCAGACGGTTATTCCTGAATAATAAACCGCTTTTTCAATTCGGCTTACTCGATCAGGGCTGGTGGCCAAATGGTCTTTACACAGCACCGAATGATGAAGCATTGAAATCTGATATAGTTCAAACAAAAGCACTTGGCTACAATGTGATCAGAAAACATGTAAAAGTTGAGCCTGAGCGTTGGTACATGCATTGCGACAGACTGGGAATGCTCGTTTGGCAGGATATGCCCAACAGCGATAAAAGTGCGGTTTGGAAAGGCCCCAGCGGTGTGGATGGGGAAGAAATCGATAGGGAATTTATTTCTGAAGCCCAGTACAAAATCGAGTACGAAGCTATGGTTGATAACTTGTTCAACCACCCCTCCATTGTGAAATGGATACCGTTCAATGAGGGTTGGGGACAATTTAAAACACTGGAGATATATAAATGGGTGGATGCCCTTGACACCACCCGATTGATTGGTGGGCCAAGTGGAGGTAACTATTTTCCGGTTGGTGATACGCGCGATTACCATAAATATCCCGGGCCTGAGATGCCACCTACTGATCCGGATCGCGCATTGGTTCTGGGCGAATTTGGCGGATTGGGGTATCCGGTTGAGGGACATTTATGGCAAAAAGACAAGAACTGGGGTTATGTCAATATTAAGAACCAGAAAGACCTGATCGCAATGTACATTGGGCTCATTGATCAATTGAAACCAATGATTGCCTTAGGACTTTCAGCAGCGATTTACACGCAAACCACCGACGTCGAAGGTGAGATCAATGGCGTGATGACCTATGACAGGAAGGTGGTGAAGCTGAACAATAAAAAAGTGCTCAAAGCCCATCAGGAATTGATGCAAGTCGCCAGAGAAGTGGCTCAATAAGCACGATAACCATTTTTCAATAATAAAGGCCATTCCATGAATTTCTTGCCGTTAATATTTGTTGAAGATGTATAGAGAATCACTCATTCCGGGCATTATTTTTAAATGCCTCGCCAGGCGATAAGTTGACTACTTAACTTATCATAATTAGAAACCCCAAAGCCCTTCACCGCCCGGCGAGGCGCAATGCCTCTTCAGAACTATTAGCGGGCAAAATCAGGAATCGTAAATGGGTCGATATTCCAGATGACAGGCATGAAATACCAAATCGCCAATATGACAATCGCAACCGAGATGAGATTGAGAATAAATCCTGCCCGTGCCATTTGACCGATTCGAACATAACCGGTACTGAAAACAACAGCATTTGGAGGTGTTGCTACCGGGAGCATGAAGGCACATGAAGCGGAAATTGTCACAGTCACCATCAAGGGATAAGGATGAAATCCCATGGCAATGGCAGTAGAGGAAATTATTGGTAAAAGTATGGTCGCGACAGCTACGTTGGAGGTTACCTCGGTTAGGAAATTAACCAGGAAGCCCACAATGATCAGGATAAACAAAAGGTTCACAAAACCCATAGCCTGAATCTGGTGACCAAGCCAGGCCGCGAGTCCTGATGTCTGAAAACCGGCGGCCAGCGCAAGGCCTCCTCCAAAAAGCAGCAATATATCCCAGGGCAGTCTTTTCGCTGTTTCCCAATTCATCAGACGCTCACCCGGTTTAGAAGATGGAATGAGAAAAAGGAGGAATACCGCGAAAATGGCAATGATGGTATCATCGATGGCCGGGATCAGTTTTTTAAGGAGCAAGGAGCTGGTCATCCAGGCAATTGCTGTAAATAAAAATACAATAAGTACACGTTTCTCATCTCTGGAAAGTGGCCCTAGGGCTTGTAGTTCTTCGTTGATGATGTTTCCATGTTCTAACGATTTGTTGATTGTTACACGGAAAATGACTTTGACCAAAAGAAACCAACATATCCAAAGCAACAAGAAAGAAATCGGGAAAGCCAGTGTCATCCATTTTGCAAAATCCACTTCCTGATGGTGAAGGTCCCTGACCATGGCGGCGAATACGGCATTAGTCGGTGTACCGATCAAAGTACTGATACCGCCGATTGATGACGCATAAGCTATTCCCAACATCAATGGCAAACCAAAAGAATAGCTCAAGGGTAGTTTCCGGCTGATATCTGATTTTTCAATCTGATGAGCCACTGCCAGGGCGATGGGCATCATCATCATGGCGGTGGCAGTATTGGAGATCCACATTGAAATAAAAAAGGAGGCGAGCATAAACCCCAGAATTATTTTTTGCGGGTTGGTACCGATAAGGCTAACCGTTATTAATGCAATCCGCCTATGCAAATTCCATTTTTCCAACGCGAGGGCAAGTACAAAACCGCCCAGGTACAGGTAAATAACGCTGTTACCATAGGCGGCCGTAGTTGTTGAAAGCGGCGCAGCACCCGTAAGCGGGAGCAGAATTATTGGTAATAGTGATGTAATTGGTATTGGTATCGCCTCGGTTATCCACCAGACAGCAACCCAGGAGGTTATTGCCAACACAGATTGAGCATTTGGCTCAAGGCCCCGGATAGGTGGCAGGCTTTGGATTAGAATGAAAATTGCCGGTCCGGCAAGCGTAGCAAAGAGTTTTCGAATGGTTTGGGTGGGCATTAAGAGTTGTTTAAAAGGCGGGAGAAGCCAGAATTACTTCTTCTCCGGGCTTTTTTCAACTTTTGGAGTGGGCTTTGCGTTTGATTTTCTCGGTCTTGAAACACCATATGAACCCATTACGATTTTTCCTTTTTTAGTCTTTTTATCTCCTTTTCCCATGATTTATGTTTTTGAATTTTGGCAAAATAATCTCTATTCCATCAGAAATCAAAATTGTTGAAGTAAATAGGTTCTGGATGATCATGATAAAAGGATAACCTTTTCATTTCAGTTAGGTAATTTCCTGGTAATGTATTCTGTGTAGTTTGGATGTAAATAATAATCCCGCAATTAACCTATAAGCCAACCACCATTTACCATGGACCTCCACGAAGAAAATTACGAAATCCTGTTAGCTGATGAGGCAGATCATTACGAACTAATCGATAATGATGAAGACCTTGATGTGAGCGATGCCGGCGATAATAAAACTGTACTCGACTAAAATATCGTGCACCATAAAAAGCTGAAAACTCCTTTAATCCTCATCTCAATTTTTAAATGGCTGCGGGGAATAATACTTTTGCGAACTGCCTTTTAATGTGTACCTTTGAACTGGCAAATCGATACGACCAGCTCCTGTCGAACTCCCCCAGGTCCGGAAGGAAGCAAGGGTAGACGGTTGTAGCGGTGCGATATACGATTTGCCTTTTTTCTTTTTATACCAGTCCTATAAACTTTATTGTCGCCAGAAGGTTCAGTTACCGGATAAACCAATTCACATGTACATCATCAAGGTTAAAGGCAAAAAGAAGATTCCAAACTACATTCAGATCAGAGACGATAATTTTATGCTGATAGGCTATTTCAGTGTCAGAGAAGGCCGTTCGATGCATGACCTGGAAAAGTTTGGATTGAAGGGTAAGGAGAAAGAAATGGAGGAATTTGTAAATGACCTGCCATTTGGCAAACTTAAAAAATTAGAGTTGTAGCATGCCGTTTTCCAACGAACCTATCGTCCGCATTTCCGGAGTCAGTATCTATCAGGAAAATCAGATAATTCTGAGCGATGTTAATTTAGAAATGGAAAAGGCAGAACTGGCATTTGTCGTAGGCCGGACCGGAAGCGGCAAATCTTCCTTACTGAAGACCCTCTATGCCGATCTTCCACTTCAACTAGGAGAAATATCCATTGCAGGCTTCAACCTACATAAAATAAAACAAAGTGAGGTTCCCATGCTTCGTCGCCGGCTGGGAATCGTCTTCCAGGATTTTCAGCTCCTCAACGACAGAACCGTCGCAGAAAATCTTTTTTTCGTGATGCATGCCACAGGCTGGACCGACAGGACAAAAATGAAAAAAAGGCTTGCAGAAGTGCTGATGCAGGTGGGATTGGGATCCGTCGATACAAAGATGCCGCATCAGCTTTCCGGTGGTGAGCAGCAACGCGTTGTGATCGCCAGGGCGCTTATCAACGAACCTCTGCTCTTAATTGCCGATGAACCTACAGGAAACCTGGACCCTGAAGTTTCGGATGGGATCTATAAGCTTTTCCTTGAAATTAATCGAAGCGGCACTGCCATACTCATGGCCACACACGACCACGTGATCATCACTAATTATCCGGCACGTGTCTTCAAATGTGAAGGCGGCCGGGTAAAGGATTCAAAGGTGGAGGCCTTTGATTTGGGCACTTCTTTTCAATAACTGAATTTTGTCAATTAGTTCACATCAAACCGGATATTCCCATACTTTGAGTTGATCTTTACTAAGCTGGCAGCAGACGATTTGCCAATGTAGCCTTCATACTGGCTGGTGGATTGTTCCTTTATTACTTTGCTGAAATTTATTCCCTCACCATTTGCTTTCAGGTTGCCAAATTCAAGGGTAAAATAAAGCTTAGCCTGGGTGCCTTCCTGCAAAGCAATATCCACAGGACTGAACTGGCTTTCAAGTGTTATTTCTTTGAAGGAGCTTGCCACTTCATCAAGCGCCAGCCCGTTGCCATGCTTCGAATTGATGATGATACTTTCTTCCAGTTTACCGATTTTTAATCCGGCAAATTCGAGGGTCCCTTTTAGTATCTTTGCCTTTTCAATATTGATATTCCCGTGTCTACCGTCAAGCTGGATGTTAAGTCCAGTGCCGATATCCATGTCAGAATGTTGGCTTGAAATTTTCACATTACCGGCTTCGCCAATCATCATTTTCCCAAACCGCAGATCCACTGTACCCGAATTGATTGTCTCAATTTCACATTTGGCGTTGGAAAACTCCACAGCGATGTTAGCTTTAGCGAGGTCTTCTGCGATAAATTGACCGAATTTCACGGTAACATCCAATGTTCCACTGTGGCTGCCCATGACAATATTGCCAAAACTATTCGCTAGTTTCATTGGGACAGTTCCGGGCATATTTATTTCGTAATTGATGGAAAAGCTGGATTTCTCGTTTTTATTTTCATTTGTTATTGTAGCAATTCCGAGTTTCCCGGCAGAAATATTATCGGTGATTTTTATCTCAATGTCGTCGAGCAAAGCCTGAGCCGACGATTCTGTTTTACTATTTACAGTAATATTTACCTTCAGCTCTAAAGTGGTTTTATCCCACCGATTGATGATGATATTGCCAAACTTATTGTCAATACTCACTTCTGTATTGGCTTTTAACGCAAAAGTTTTGGCGATTTGTTTTGAAACATCCGCACCAAACAGTTGTGCCGTAAAGAATACTAACAGTACACTGACCGCAAATAATCTATATGTTAACGCTTTCATTTTCTTCTCTTTTAAATTTTTCGATTGATTGGATTATCTCGAGTTGGTTATTGAGAACTTCGATACGCAATTGAAGGTTCTGGATCATGGCATCGATGATATTTTGTTCATTTCCCAGCGCCAGATCCTGTTTTAAGACCTGATACACCGAATCCAGCCTGTTCATATCATGGATAAATTGCGGATCTTTGTAGTCGTCTTTGCCGTAGGCCGCGATTTCCTCATGCATCTGGCCAATGAGGGTGAGGTAGTATCCCTCAGCTTCCATGAGTGCAGGGTTTGTCGATGTAGCAATTGGTGTGGAGTCCGATTCCTGATAAACAAGTTTGTCGATCAGCAGCGCCGACGTAGCGAAGAAAAAGACCGCTGCGGCAACGCGCCAATATACAAGTGACCTTGAAGCCGGCTTAATCTTCTTTTCTGTACCGATTTCTGCGGCAATTTTTCCCCATAATTCTGATGGCGGTTCTTTATCATCAAGGGCGGCCCTATGGGTCTTAAGGTATTTTTCGAGGTTATCGTTCATAGTATACTTCTTCTTTCAGTAATTGCTTCAGTTTCGCTTTGGCCCTGATATATTGTGTCTTGGAGGTAGATTCGCTTATTCCCAGAATTTCAGCGATTTCACTATGGTCATATCCTTCCAGCAGGTACAGCGATAAAACCACCCGAAATCCATTGGGTAATTTTTGAATACCCCGTTTCAAAGCGTCGAGTTTGTACTCCGACGAATCGTCATGGTTTTCTTCATTTGCAACATCAAAATGTTCATCAATTCCCATAAGGCTTGTTTTTTCCTTTTTGAGATGGGTGATGGCTTTATTGACGACAATCTTTTTGAGCCATGCTCCAAATGCTGCCCGGCCTTCATAGGAATGAAGATTTTGATAAGCGCTCACAAAAGCTTCTTGTAGTGCATCTTCTGCCGCATGTTCACTTCCCAAAATTCTATAACAGATATTGTACATTGCTTTGGAGTATAGTTTATAAATTTCATAGTAAGCCTTCTGCTCGCCAAGGCGGCAGCGCTCAATAATCTGTTGATGACTATTTTGATATGAAATTTCCAACTTCTGATAATCCGAGTAAAAGACTCTGCAATTTTTGGGGAGTTGCATGAGACATTAAAAATAAATAAAAAAGCCATCAGCGAGGATGGCTTTTTATTAAATCAATAGTAACTGATGCCTCATTTGTCAAGGTCGGCGAGATTTTGTATGGCTATAGCAAACTCGGGTTCTGCTTTGAGCGCAAGATCGAATTGGGCCTTTGCCTCTGTTTTGTTACCAAGCTCCTTTTGTACCATGCCTTTTAGATTAAAAGCGGTCGCTTCAAGAGAAATGTCCTGGTTTTCTTTTTCATTTTTGGCAAAAGTGAGTTTTACCGTTTTTGCATCTGGGTTTTTAATAATTATGTCACAGTTTGTGATGCATTCGTTGTAGCGTTCGAGTTCATACATCAATGCCGCGACCTGGTAGAGTACCGTAATATCATTGGTTTTCAGGTAAAGCGATTCATATTGTGTAACTGCCCGATCCCGAAGCCCCATATTTTCCAGGGAGATGGCATTCATACGAAGTGCATCGAGGTTGTCGGGAGACCGGCTCAGCAGGTCTGCCGAGACAAACAGGCTCTGCGTGAATTTATTATCCTCCAGGTAGAAATAGCACAATGAAAGTTTCAGAGAGTCGTCACTGGGATCTAAGGCTATCATGGAATACATGGCGTCCTTCATGGCGTCGGTATCGTTGTATTTTCTGCCAAAAATGTACTTCATCTGGTAATGCTTGAACAGTTGCGAGCTTTGTGCTTCCTTATTTTGAGCCGAAACATCGGTTGAAATAATTCCAAGAAGAAAGAATAATAGCGCTCCGCCGGTGGTAATGAATTTAGAAATCATAAAAAAATCGTTTTTAGTGTTTTAAATTTTGCGACAGTCCCAATCGTGTTCCTGTCTTTTTCATAAGTTCAAAAGCTTCATCAAAATTGTTGCCAATTTTGCCCTCTAATATAGCTTCTTTTATCTCATCTTTAATTTGACCAACTTCTTTTGATGGCGAAATGCCGAAGTATTCCATTATCACTTCGCCACTTACAGGTGGCTGGAAATTCCTTATCTGATCGCGTTCTTCAATTTCCGCCATCTTTTTTTCGACTTTGTCGAAATTCGAAAGATAGCGACCCACTTTATCAAGGTTTTTGGATGTAATATCCGCACGGCAGAGTGTCATCAGAGCATCAACATCGTCACCAGCTTCAAAGAGTAGTCTGCGAACTGCTGAATCCGTAATCTCGTCGTTGGCCAGGGCAATAGGACGAAGATGGAGGCGCACCAGTTTCTGCACAAACTTCATTTTTTCATTCAATGGAAGGCGGAATCGGGTAAAAATTTTCGGAACCATGCGAGCACCAGCCTCCTCATGACCGTGAAATGTCCAGCCTGCTTTCTCATCGAAGCGCTGCGTCTTTGGCTTGGCGATATCGTGCAATATTGCTGCCCACCTCAGCCACAGGTCGTCCGATTTAGAAGCGACATTATCGAGGACTTTAAGGGTATGATAGAAATTGTCCTTATGGCCTTTTCCCTCTTTCATAATAACACCTTGCAGGGCCACCATTTCAGGAAAAATGATGTTGAGTATTCCCGCCTGGAACATCAAATTGAAACCATACGAGGCATGGAAAGACAGAATAAGCTTATTGAGTTCGTCGCTAATCCTTTCCTGCGATACTATACGCAAACGGTCGGCACTCTGCCGGGCTGCTTCAAATGTGCCTGGGTCAATATCAAAATTGAGCTGGGCGGCAAACCTGAAGGCTCGCATTATCCGCAATGGATCATCCGAAAATGTAATGAGAGGATCGGTTGGCGTTTTGATGATTTTTCTTTTGATATCGTTCTGGCCATTAAACGGATCGATCAATTCGCCAAAACGGTCTTTATTGAGGCAAATCGCCATGGCGTTGATCGTAAAATCCCGCCTCAACTGATCGTCCTGAAGTGATCCGGATTCAACGTCTGGTTTTCGCGAATCCGGGTTATAAGATTCTTTTCGCGCCCCAACAAACTCTATTTCCAGTTCACCGGTCTTTATCTGTGCCGTTCCAAAGTTTTTAAAAATATTCACCGATGGTTTTCCCGGAAGTTGTTGCGCAACCTTTTTTGCCACTTCAATACCGTTTCCGACACACACGATATCGATATCTTTCGAAGGCTTTTTCATGATAAGGTCACGGACGTATCCTCCTACAACATAAGTTTCTAAATCGCCGGCCAGTGCGCCAATCAATTCGAATACTGGGTTTGTTTTAAGAATTTGTTTGAAATCCATAGAAAATGAAAAAGCCTCAATTTGCATCGAGACCTTGTTTAAGCGGTCAAAGTTAGCATATATTCATCCAGAGAACAAAATGCAAATAGTACAAGCGTATTAGTCCTATCACCAATTTGCAGGATTGATTTTTAGGCCTCTTTCGTTTTTTTTTCCAGAATAATCCACAGCCTGCCATAGTTAATTGACCCTGATGCCTTACCTTTGTATCCCATAAGTTTCACAGTATAATTTTTTTCAACTTATGGGCCAGGTCAAGTATGTTTTTGTTACGGGAGGCGTCACCTCGTCGCTCGGTAAAGGTATCATCTCTGCATCGTTGGGCAATTTATTGATAGCACGTGGATTTCGTGTTACCATTCAAAAATTCGACCCCTATATCAATATTGATCCCGGCACCTTAAATCCCTATGAACACGGTGAATGCTACGTCACTGAAGATGGTGCAGAAACTGATCTCGACCTTGGACACTACGAACGCTTTTTGGCAAAGAATACTTCTCAAAAGAACAATATCACCACAGGGCGTATTTACAACAATGTTATCACCAAGGAACGTGAAGGTGAATACTTGGGCAAGACCGTTCAGGTGATCCCGCATATCACCGATGAGATAAAGCGCAATTTCCTGGCCCTTGGGCATAGTGGCGATTATGATATCATCATTACCGAAATAGGGGGATCAGTAGGTGATATTGAATCGTTACCATTTATTGAAGCCATCAGGCAGACACGTTGGGATATTGGCCATATCAATTGCATCGTCATCCATCTGACACTCATTCCGTACCTGAAAGCTGTTGGTGAATTGAAAACCAAACCAACCCAGCACTCCGTAAAAATGCTGCTCGAGAGTGGAATACAGCCGGATATATTGGTCTGCCGCTCTGAGAGGCCCATCAATATGGAAATTCGCAAGAAACTGGCGCTCTTTTGCAACGTACCCATCAATGGCGTCATCTCATCCATAGATGCCAAGACCATTTACGATGTTCCACTGTTGATGCAGAAGGAAAAGCTGGATGAGCGCGTTCTCGAATTGTTCCGTCTGGATACTGATGTTCAGCCTGATATGACGCAGTGGATCGAGTTTCTTGATAAGCTTAAAAATCCTAAAAAGGATGTGAACATAGCTCTCGTCGGTAAGTATGTGGAGTTGCATGATGCCTATAAATCCATTGCAGAATCGTTTATTCATGCCGGCGCTAAAAACGAATGCAAAGTGAATGTTAGTTGGATTTCTTCTGAGGAAATCGATGAAACGAATGTAAAAGAGCTACTTGCCGGCCAACACGGCGTGTTAGTAGCCCCGGGTTTTGGCGAGCGCGGTTTTGAAGGAAAGATTGCAGCGGCACGTTACGCCAGAGAAAATAAGATACCATATTTTGGAATTTGTCTTGGCCTGCAGGTAGCAGTAATTGAGTTTGGGAGAAACGTGCTTGGTTTTAAAACAGCTAACTCCACAGAGATGGATCCAAAGACCAAGGATCCTATAATTGACCTGATGGAGGAACAAAAGAAAATAACAAAAAAAGGTGGAACTATGCGATTAGGTGCTTATCCTTGCACCCTCAAAGAAGGAACAAAGGTATTCAACCTATATGGAGTAAAAAACATCGAAGAGCGGCACAGGCACCGGTACGAATTCAACAACGAATACCTGGAGAAATTCGAAGCCAAAGGAATGAGTGCTGTTGGAGTAAATCCGGATTCAAACCTTGTGGAAATCATGGAACTGAATAATCATCCCTGGTACATTGGAACCCAATTTCACCCGGAGCTAAAAAGCAGGGTCGTTGAGCCGCATCCTCTCTTTATAGGATTTATCAGAGCCGCACTCGAATACAAGGGAAACAACTAAGTGGTATCAAAGAAACAATTTAATAATGGATAAGAATCAGGCGACAGGCTTTGTATTAATGGCCGCACTGCTCATGGTGTATTTTTACTTTTTTGCACCAAAACCTCCAGAGAAACCCCAGGGTGGAACAGTGGATACGCTACAGCAGATTATGCCTCATGCAGCAGAAGGTTTTACAAATGCAGAAACACTGCCGGTAAATAATGTGGCTGATTCGGCAGCGTTGGCATCCGGTAAATTCGGGTCTTTTACCCAGGCGATGGTCGGTGAAGCAAAAACGATCACCATCGAAAACGAAGTGATGACCTTGGAATATTCCTCAAAGGGTGGTTTAATTAAATCAGCCTCACTGAAGAAATTTGATGACTTTCAATATAATTTCCCTCTCGTTCTGTTCGATGAGCAATCGAATAAAATGCAATACGTAGTCAACACGGCTAATGGCAATGTTGACCTGGCAGAGCTTTATTATACTGTAGAGAAAACCCAGCAAGGCGACACCATCGGCCTGGTTTTTACCGCTGACCTCGGCAGCGGTAAATTCATCCGTCACCTGTATAGTCTTGCACCCGGAAGCTACCAGGTTGCTCACAAATTTGAAATCGTCGGACTGGACAGCGAAATCATTGGCAGCAAAGTTTCCATGCTCTGGGCCAATAAACTCAAACGACTGGAAACGGATCTGGAATACAGCCGCAACATTACCACGATTAATTACTGGCTGTCCTCCGGTGAAATGGAAGAGCTGAAACCACGATCAGAGGAAAAGCAGGAAGTTGCAATTGCGGCTTCTGTTGACTGGATTACTTTTAAGCAAAAGTTTTTCACAACAGGTTATGTATTCAATCAGCCGGTAACCAATGGCAAGCTGACCTCGGAGTATAATCTGAATGACACTACTACGGTAAAGTTTCTTCAGGCCATGATCGACCTTCCGCTTACATCATTTTCTGAGTCGGCTGGTTCAAACACCTATTATTACGGACCGAACAGGCTGGCCAATTTGAATAAAGTAGCTCCCGGCTTTAAAGAAAACCTCTATTTAGGGTGGCCAGTTGTAAAGTGGATCAACGAGTATGTGATTATTTCGCTGTTCAGTTTCCTGGAGAAATATTTTGGCAGTTATGGGATTATCATCATAATTCTGGTATTCATTATTAAACTAGTCCTGACGCCACTCACATACAAGTCACACATCAGCATGGCCAAGACCAAAGCCCTTGCGCCGGAAATAGAGGAAATTAAGAAAAACTATAAGGAGAAGCATGGCGAAGATATAGATCCGCAAAAGATGCAGGCCGAGCAAATGAAGCTGTATCAGCAGGTTGGGGTAAATCCTCTGAGCGGATGTATACCAATGCTGTTGCAGATGCCAATTCTATTCGCGTTGTTCCAATTCATACCGCACGCTGTAGAACTGCGACATAAGTCGTTTCTTTGGGCGACCGACCTTTCCACGTTTGATTCGATAATTTCATGGAGTGGCGATATTCCGCTCATCACTAGTTTTTATGGTAACCATGTGAGCTTGTTCACACTGCTTATGACGGCGTCAACGATTCTATATACATGGATTAATGCCCAATCGACGGCCCAAATGCAAGGGCCGATGAAGACGTTACAGTATGTAATGCCGGTAATTTTCATGTTTGTACTCAATAAGTTTCCTGCCGGTCTTACCTTCTATTATTTTGTTTCCAACATTGTGTCATTTGCCCAGATAGCCGTAATCCGACGATTTGTTGATGACACCAAAATCCGTGCGATCCTGGACGAGAATAAGAAGAAAAACGCCAATAAAAAGAAATCAAAATTCCAATCCAGGCTCGAAGATGCACTGAAGGCCTCCTCGGAGACTCCCAAGAAAGGAAAAGCTGCCAAGTAGGAGTTAGAGCGCCATCCGTTTCATTATTTCAATGAGACGACTTAGCCGGTTTTTTGGGACTTTTCCGGGTATTACATCATCCGGTCGACTCACAATATTTGACCATTAAATCAATTAAACATTTATCTTTGCCGAGATTATTCTTTGCTAAGACTGTCAATGCAGTTAAAAGACATAGATAGCATCTTAGCAAAATCAGGATAACTCTTTCAAGCGACTTGAACGTTCACAATGGGTAAAATAATATCGATAGCAAATCAGAAGGGAGGCGTTGGCAAGACGACCTCGGCCATAAATCTTTGTGCGAGTCTTGCTGCCCTTGAATACAAGACGCTTTTGGTGGACGCTGACCCTCAGGCAAATGCTTCATCTGGTGTTGGCTATAATCCAAGGGAGGTTCACAACAGCATATATGAATGTATGGTTGATGGTATTGAAGCACGAAGCTGCATACTCGATACCGATATCAACTACTTGTATGTATTACCTTCCCATATCGATTTGGTAGGCGCCGAAATAGAAATGGTAAACCTCGAGCTAAGGGAAACCAAAATGAAAGCCGCGCTTGAACCAATTAAAAATGATTTCGATTTCATCATAATAGATTGCTCTCCATCACTGGGACTCATCACCATCAATGCGCTTACTGCCTCCGATTCTGTCTTAATTCCGGTGCAATGTGAATACTTTGCTCTGGAGGGTCTTGGAAAACTATTGAATACTATAAAAATCATCCAGTCCCGCCTGAATCCAGCCCTGGAAATTGAAGGTATTTTACTTACTATGTACGATGCCAGGCTTCGTCTGTCGAATCAGGTTGTGGAGGAGGTTTCCAGCCATTTTAAGAATCTTGTATTCGATACTCTCGTTCCCCGGAATATTAAATTGAGCGAATCACCCAGCTTCGGTCTTCCGGCCATTGCTCATGATGCGGAAAGCAAAGGAGCTATCAGTTACCTGAATCTTGCAAAGGAGATACTGGCAAAAAATAACCTTGAGAAATAATCATGGCAGATAATAATCCGAAAAGGAAAAACGCACTCGGACGTGGCCTCGGCGCCCTTTTAGAGGATGCACCGGTAACGCACGTAGGCAAGGGGTTTCAAACTTCTCAAAATCCTATAAACAACATTAGTGACATCGATTTGCTCGATATTGAAGTCAATCCCTTCCAACCCAGGACAAAATTTGACGAAGAAGCACTGGCAGAACTGGCAGAATCGATCAGGGTACAGGGAATTATTCAGCCGATTACGGTAAGACGACTTGGCGACAGAAAGTTTCAGCTCATATCAGGCGAACGCCGCTATCATGCTTCAAAGCTTGCCGGATTGCTGCGAATACCAGCTTACATCAGGGTAGCCAACGACCAGCAGATGCTGGAATTGGCCCTTATTGAAAACATCCAGCGCGAGAACCTGAATGCGATAGAAATAGCCCTCAGCTACCAACGGCTAATTTCTGAATGCCAGCTAAGGCAGGAGGATCTCGGCGAAAGGGTAGGTAAGAAACGCTCCACAGTCACTAATTACCTCCGTCTGCTGAAGCTACCCCCTGATATTCAGGCAGCCTTGCGCGACGGGCAATTGTCAATGGGTCATGCGCGGGCGCTGATCAATGTCGATACCATCGACCATCAGTTGGATATTTATAAGAAAATTGTAAAGGATGATCTGTCGGTCAGGAAAGTAGAGGAATTGGTGAGCAAGTTGAAATCTGTACCTGATTCAACTAAGACCGAAGCGCCGCAGAAATCGGCCAATGATTACCAGATCCGGCAGGTGCAGGACAAGCTGACCTCACATTTTGGAAGCAGGGTGACCGTGCAAAATGATCCGACAAACAAAGGATTCATTAAAATACCATACCTCTCGCACGAAGACCTCAACCGGATACTGGAAATATTGAATCTGTAGCGTTCATGGTGTTAAGGAAAATCTTTCTTTTATCGGTTCTATTGTCCCTAGTGATGTGCCATGGTTCATTTGGCCAGGACAAGCAGGATTCAACAAGCACCGTTATTGTTCAGGGCGATTCTCTCCTGATAAGTGGCGACCAGAATATAGAAGAAGTGTTTGACACTTTGGAAAACAGACCAAATACAGCGGCATTATATTCAGCGGCGCTTCCAGGTTTGGGCCAGGCTTATAATGGCATGTATTGGAAAATACCTGTGATATACGGTGGTGGTTTAGTCCTGGGGTACTACATCAATTACAACCATCAACTTTACAAACAATACCGCGATGGGCTTTATGCACTCATTGATGGTGACGATCGCACAGTGCCAATATTTCCAGATTTGGACAAGGACGACTATCAGCGTCAGGTAGATTATTGGCGGAGAAACAGAGATTTATTGTTTGTCACGGCTATTTTAGTTTATGTGCTGAATATTGTCGATGCCCACGTGGATGCCCACATGCAACTTTTTACTGTCGATGACGACATCAGTGTGAAGCTGGAACCAAGTTTCAGCCAGACTGCCATGCAAACGAATTTGATTGGATTATCACTAAAATTACGTTTTAACTAATGCGGATACTTATTTTAGGTTACGGGAAGATGGGCAAAGCCATCGAAGAAATAGCGGAAGAACGCGGCCATACCGTCTCATTCAAGATTAATATAAACAATACCCAGGCGCTGAAGTTTATCGATGCCCAAGCAGTCGATGTGGCCATCGAGTTCAGTCAGCCAGATGCTGCCTTTGAAAATATCAAATACTGCATAGAGCGAGGTATCCCAGTGGTGTGTGGCACTACGGGGTGGCTCGAAAAAAAGCAAGAAGCTGAAGAATTGTGCAGACAGCATAATGGAGCCCTGTTTTACGCCTCCAATTTCAGCCTTGGTGTGAACCTTTTTTTCAAATTGAATGAGATGTTGGCCAAAATGATGGAACCACATAAGATTTATAATGTGGGAATAACAGAGATCCACCATACCGAAAAGCTGGATGCACCCAGCGGTACAGCTATTACCCTGGCCGATGGATTAATAAAACAATTATCTGGTAAAAGTCGCTGGATGAATGAGGCAACTGCAGAAAACGACGTGGTGCCTATCATTTCAAAGCGCGAATCGGACGTACCCGGCACACACATAATCCGGTATAATTCTGATGTGGATGAAATCGAAATAAAGCATACGGCAAAGAACCGCACTGGTTTAGCCATGGGAGCCGTACTGGTAAGTGAATGGATCATTGGCAAAAAGGGCGTTTTTTCCATGAAGGATTTCATGAATTTCTGAAAAGAATACCAAGCCTTTCCGTTATTACACTAAATTTGTGCCCTTAAAAGTAAAATAGAAATGAAGTTTGATTTTTTTAAAAAGAAAAAGGAAGCGGAAGCCGGGGATCAGGAGAAGCAGCCAAAATCGGTTGTGCGCGAGTGGGCTGACGCCATTGTATTTGCCGTAATCGCAGCCACCATTATCCGTTGGCTTTTTCTCGAAGCCTTTACAATACCCACACCCTCTATGGAGAAGTCGTTGCTTGTTGGCGATTTCCTTTTTGTAAGTAAAATCCATTACGGCCCCAGAACTCCAGCCACTCCGCTGCAAATGCCGCTTACCCATCAAAAAATCTGGTGGACGGATGTGCCTTCATACCTCGATTGGATTCAACTTCCTCAGTTTCGGTTTCCGGGTTTTACCAAAGTGAAACAGAACGACGTGGTCGTGTTCAACCATCCGCCTGAATTGCAATATCCTGTAGACCTCAAGACCAATTACATTAAACGATGTGTTGGCTTGCCGGGAGATACCATAAGTGTGGTCGATACCCAGGTGTATATCAACAGTACGCCTCTTGAAAACCCTCCCAAAATGGAAACCAGTTACCTGGTCATAACAAATCAGCAAATCAAAGAACGGGTTTTCAAGCAATATGATATTACCGATGTTGATCCAAATAATTTGGGTTACGTGGCAATGATGACTCCTGCTACGGCAGAGGAATTTAGCAAGCAAAATTTCGTGCAGAAATTGGAGCAGATCAAGAGATCCAGAGAGCAGGTAAATCAGCGTGTATATCCGCAGAATACAGCCATGTTCCCATGGAACGAAGACTTTTATGGTCCATTATGGATACCATTCGAAGGTGCGACCATCGAATTGAACGAGAAAAATATCGCACTTTACAGGGATGTGATAATCAATTATGAGCACAATAAAGACGTGAAGATTGAAGAGAACAAGGTGACTATTGATGGGCAGGAGATCACCAGCTATACGTTCAAGCAGAACTATTACTTTATGATGGGCGATAACCGGCACAATTCCGAAGACTCACGCTTCTGGGGATTTGTACCCGAAGATCACATTGTAGGGAAGGCATTTTTTATCTGGTTGTCACTTGATAAGAATCCGGAAAGCTTCCTGAATAAAATACGTTGGAACAGGCTACTAAACCTCATTCATTGATCGGCGGCGTTCATTTTGCATTGGAGGACGAGTAATTTAAACTCTGATTTCATAATAAATCAGTAAATTTGTACCTGGCGTTGAAGTACTTTTAAAATATCCGTATATGGGAAAAACGCGTTTTTTGGATACCATCGAAGAAGCCATTGCTGATATAAAAAAAGGCAAAATTATCATCGTTGTCGATGATGAAGACCGCGAAAACGAAG
>JBGSYX010000140.1:0-9626 GCA_041750735.1 Cyclobacteriaceae bacterium | reverse complement strand
CGGGTATCACGATTTCCCGGCCAATTCATCCGCGTTGCAAGATCGCCTGTACATAAATGATGGCAAGGGAAAGTTCAAAAAATCCACGGAATCCCTTCCTCAAATGCTAACCAGCACACGGACGGCGGCTTCCGGAGATATAAATGGAGATGGGTTTCCTGATCTTTTTGTCGGTGGTTTTGTGACGCCTGGTAGGTATCCGGAAACACCAATGTGTTATATTCTGATCAATGATGGTCATGGAAATTTTAGCATAAAAACCAATGAATTGGCTCCCGAACTTGAAAAAATCGGCATGGTAACTGACGCCTCATGGACTGAACTGAATGCTGATGGAATCCAGGAATTGATTTTGGTTGGCGAATGGACGCCGGTATCGGTCTTCAGTTTGCGAAATGGAAAACTAATAAATTCTACCGCGGAATTCTTCAACCGTGAGTATAGCGGTCTTTGGAATTCGCTGCTCATCACGGATATGAATGGTGATAATAAGCCTGACATCATTGCAGGGAACCTGGGCAAAAATTCACAGTTACAAGTGTCGGAAATGGAACCTGCCGAACTCTATTTCAAGGATTTCGACAATAACGGAAGTATCGATCCGGTGCTTTGTTTTTATATTCAGGGCGTCAGTTATCCTTATCTTACACGGAGGGAACTGATAACGCAAATTGGCAAACTCGAGCAACGATTTCCAACCTTTGCCAGCTTTGCCGATGCAAAAATTGGCGAAGTATTTACAACACCTGAATTAACTGGTGCCAGACATCTTGTGGTGAATCATACCGCTACTTCCTACTTTGAGCAAAACTCCGAGGGAAAATTCATCGAAAAGCCATTGCCAATCGAAGCACAGTACGCTCCTGTTTATACCATTAATGCACTTGATTATAATGGTGATGGCAACAAGGATATTTTACTCTGTGGAAATATGAACCAGGCCCGAATCCGTTTTGGGAAATATGATGCCAACTACGGTTTGCTGTTACAGGGCGATGGCAAGGGTAGTTTCATAGCCATACCACAACATAGGTCAGGATTTGGCATCCGTGGCGATGTGCGCAGCGTCATTTCAGTGAATGATCAGTTGCTTTTTGGAATTAATGGCAATAAGGTAGTTGCATACAAAGCTGTAAATTGATCCGAATTCCATAGCTAAAAAATATATGATAAACAGAATATTTTTTGTTTTCCTTGTGTTTTCTGGTTTGTCCATTAGAGGGTGCAAGGAAAGTCAGAAGCAGGTGGCACGCCTCCCCAAAATCGTCTTTATTTACCTTGATGACCTTGGCTATGGCGATGTGAGTGCCTACTACCTACTTCTATACAAATGGTGGTGTATGAAGTGAAAATGGTGCCTCCACCAATTTGTTATCGAACACAGAATGGTTGTGTTCGATAACAAATTGGTCTGTAAAATTTGATATATTACTATTTCTTTGCAGTTTTAGAACTTAAGGATATTACAAGATTAGTCTTAGATTAGTTCACGACCTTGAATTTTAAGATTAAATCAACTGAGTGAGGGAAATATTTATAACTAAAAAGCAGCTTGCCTATGTAAAAAAAACTGTCTAAAAAGGCCGCTATCACATGAAAAAGCGCCCTTACCCAGAGTGAGCATAACTCAGCTAATACGAAAAATTAAATAAGTTAAACTTAATATAGAAAATTATGAAACTTAAATTACTAGGCAAATTAATGTTGCTCGCAAGGCATACATTATTTGGAGTTTTATTGCAATGTCTGTTGCTCAATTTCTTGTGGGCGGCCGATATGAATTCATTAGATCCTAAGGGTAGTGCCGAGGCTAATGATGTAAATCAGGGTATTACCATCACAGGAAAAGTGCTTTCTGAAGAAGATAACACTGGAGTCCCGGGCGTCAATATACTCGTGAAAGGAACATCGACTGGAACTGTCACCGATATGGATGGTAATTATTCCATAGAAGTACCTGATCAAAATGCCACTATTATTTTCAGTGCCGTTGGTTTTGTATCAGAAGAAATTGCCGTTGGTACCAGATCCGTGATTGATCTTACAATGAAGGTGGATTTTACGGCGCTGGATGAAATTGTTGTAGTAGGTTATGGTGAACAGAAAAGAGCTACCGTAACCGGCTCCGTTGCCAGTGTAGACGGAGATATAGTTCGGGAATTCCCAACAAATAACCTTTCAGGGTCACTCGTAGGCCAGATTGCTGGTTTGATGGTAGTAAACCGTTCAGGCGAGCCTGGAGCTGATGATTCCGACATCAGAATCAGGGGTATCAATAGCTTAAACAATTCCGAAGCACTTATTGTAATTGACGGTATCGCCAATCGTGACGGTGGTCTTGCTAGACTTAACCCTAATGACATTGAGTCAGTAACTGTGCTGAAGGATGCTTCTGCCGCCATTTATGGAGCACAGGCAGCCAATGGCGTTATTTTGGTAACCACCAAAAGAGGTAAATCGGGTGTCCCGCAAATCAATTTCAACCTAAACGTTGGAGCAAACCAGGCTACCCGATTGCCGGATGTACTCAATGCGGCTGATTATGCACAGGCTTTGAACGAGCTCGATTTGTATCAATATAAACTTCCAGAAGGTAGGTATAATGCGGATGATATCAGGAAATATAGTGATGGATCTGACCCATGGAAATATCCCAATACTGACTGGTATGGCGAAACACTCAAGCCATGGTCTCCACAAGGAAATGCGAATATATCGCTATCCGGTGGAAATGCGGATGGTGTCTCTTATTTTGTTTCTGCAGGAAATACCTGGGAAGATGGCTATTTCAAAAACAGTGCTGTAGGATACAACCAGTATAATTTCCGGTCGAACATCGATGCAAAAATCAGGAAAAATATCAACCTGAGATTTGACATATCAGGACGCCAGGAAGCAAGGCAATACACCCAGGAGCGCGGTGACGGCACCTTCAGAATACTCTATGGCATGAAGCCAACCGAGCCGGCCTTTTGGCCAAAACGAAGCACAGATGAAGAGCGTCTCCCGGGCCCTGACTTTGAAGGTGGACGAAACCCTGCAGTAACATCAACAGCAGTTACAGGATATAACAATAGCGATAATTATGTATTCCAGAGTAATATTGGTCTTGATATCAATGACCTGTTTTCAGTGAAAGGTCTTTCATTTGTAGCTAACGCGGCAATAGATAAATCATTCGAAGAACATAAAAACTGGAGAACTCCTTGGATGCTTTATCAATGGGACAGGACTACATTAAATGAAAATGGCGAGCCTGATCTGCAAGGATCTCTTAAAGGTGGTACTGCTCCTTCGTTGCAAGAGCAAAGCTGGAGAAGAGATGGATTTACCGGCAACATGCGATTGAATTATCAGAGAACTTTTAACGCTCATGGTATTGGTTTTATGGTGGGTATTGAGAGACAAACAAGCACAGAGTATTATTTCAGTGCATTCAGGAATGAATACAATACAGATCAGTTGCCTTATTTAGATTTTGGTGCGAATAATTTGAGCAAAACAAACAACGGTTCTGCATGGGATGCGGCTCGTTTAAACTATTTTGGCCGTGTAAACTATGCGTATAATGATCGATACCTGATAGAGTTTGTATGGCGATACGATGGTTCTCAAATATTTGACCCTGCATACAGATGGGGATTCTTCCCTGGCGTTTCAGCGGGTTGGGTGCTCACTGAAGAAGGTTTTATGTCAGGCTTATCCTGGGTCAACAGATTGAAACTTAGAGGATCATACGGTGAATTGGGTAATGATAAGATTGATCCCTACCAATATTTAACAACATTTGGACCTGGCGGAAACTACATTTTCAATGAGACAGTTAACACACAAAGTCTGGCATCAGGAGTTAATGCAAATCAAGGAGTATCCTGGGAAGTTGCCAAGAACAGTGATATCGGTATCGAAGGCTCGTTATTCAAAGGTAAAGTGACTTTTGAATTTGATGTCTTTAAGAACGTACGATCAGATATGTTGTGGCCAGCTAATAATGCATATCCTCTATCTACAGGAATTATAGTACCTGATCAGAATATAGCCGAAATGGAAAATAAGGGCATTGACTTTTCAGTGGGTTACAACGGTAAAATAGGTCAGGATGCGACATGGAATATAGGTTTTAACGGCGGATATGCTAAAAATAAAATCTTAAACTGGGATGAACCGGCTGGAAGACTGCCATGGCAGATATCAACGGGAAAACCTATCGGAAGTGAATTATACTACAATTCTATTGGTGTATTTAAGGATCAGGCGGCAGTTGATGCATACCCACATTGGCCGGGAGCACAACCGGGTGATATCATTTTTGAAGATGTAAATGATGATGGACAGATCACCACAGATGACAGAGTTCGCAATGAAATGAATAATTTCCCGCGCTTCGTTGGTGGTCTTACGCTTGGATTTACTTGGAAAGCCTTTGATTTGTCTATACTGATACAAGGTGCCTCTGGTGCCCAGCAATACGTATTACTTTCTTCAGGCGAATTTGGTAATTATTTGCAGGATTTCTTTGATGGCAGATGGACAGCTGAGAATCCAAGCTCTACCCAACCCCGTGTTTACAACCGAGAAGACCAGTACTGGGCAGCTCAAGCAAATACCTACTTCTTGCGAAGTACCGATTACATAAGGGCTAAGAATGTACGACTTTCTTATACTTTACCTGAGAATCTGTTGTCCAAGGCCGGTATCAAGTACACGCAAGTCTATATTAGTGGGATGAACCTGT
The DNA here is from genome assembly GCA_041750735.1 of Cyclobacteriaceae bacterium. Lineage (GTDB taxonomy): Bacteria > Bacteroidota > Bacteroidia > Cytophagales > Cyclobacteriaceae > JAAUQL01. Next base: position 4,891 of record JBGSYX010000140.1, on the reverse strand, counting down.
TTACCTTTGATAGTTTTAAAGTTTATGATCCGGAGAGTAGCTCCAGCACTTCTTCCAACTATCCTCAAAGGAGACTTATTAATTTAGGTCTTAATTTAACTTTCTAAAAACCGGATAAGATGAAAAATATTCAAAAAATACTATTTATTGTTTTGGTTTCTGGGTTTATCAATGCTTGTAGCACGGATTTTCTGAACCTGGCACCAAAAGACAAAATTAGCGCAAGCTCTCTTTGGAGTGATCCCAATTTGGTTGAGCTTTTCGTAAATGAAATGTACCGCGGTCTTGGCCATGGACATCATGAATGTGAAGTGGGTTCCATGGTAGATGAAAGCCATTTTATCCATAATTATGGGACAAATCAAGTGGTAGCATCTCTTATAACTCCATCCGACATTGGCCAATGGAATGCTGATAATCAAAATGCATACCGATGGTCTGAGGTTTACAAGAGAATCAAGGATGCTAATATGTTCTTTGAGAACATTGATGATGTTCCTTTCGCAGCGGCAGATGAAGAATGGCGCGAAAGGCTAAAAGGTGAAGTACATTTCCTGCGGGCCTATTTTTATCATAACCTGGTTCGGATGCACGGTGGAGTACCTCTCGTAACCCGTACCTATGGTTTGGATGAGGGAGATTATTCTACTCCGCGCAACTCCTTAAAGGAATGTATCGATTTTATCGTGGCGGAAGCGGATGCTGCGGCAGCAATACTGCCTGTGAAACAGGAAGGTGCAAATCTGGGAAGAGCCAACAAAAGTGGTGCTTTAGCGTTGAAATCCAGAATTTTGTTGTGGGCAGCCAGCGATTTGGCAAGAGAGCCATGGTACGGAAGCTTTGAGCAACCGGACCTATTGACCATTTCCGGAGACAGAGTACAAGCATGGACCGATGCAAAAAACGCTGCTAAGGCTGTGATGGATCTGGGTGTTTTTTCGCTTGAGGAGGCAACAGGCGATCCTTTTCAGGATTACACCAACCTGTTTATAGCAAAGAGGAGCCCTGAACATATCTTTAGCAGGTATTTCATTAAATCCAATGGCTGGGATTCGCAAGACAATAATACACACTCGCCATTGTTTAATGGACCGAATGGTTATTCTGCATGGGCAGGCAATACACCTATCCAGGCCTTGGTTGATGATTATGAAATGGCAGATGGCACTCGTTTCGACTGGAATAATCCAGCTCAAAAGGCCGCTCCCTATCAAAATCGCGATCCGCGTTTTTATGCCTCAATTCTATACGATGGTGCACCATGGAGACAAAGACCATCCAGCACAGCGGCTTATGATCCGGAGAATAAGATAAGTATCCGTACAATATATAAAGGCAACACCGTTGATCCTGCTCAGGTACTTAAATACGGAATCGATACCCGCCAGGGTCCGCAGCAAACATGGAACGGTGGATATACAGGATATTACTTGCGTAAAGCAATTGATATATCAGTCGATCCTGAATTTGTATATGACGGCGCTAACCAGGAAGTGCCATGGCATTTCTTCAGGTTAGGTGAGATCTATCTCAACTATGCAGAAGCTTGTATTGAACTAGGACAGGATACTGAAGCCAAAATATATCTCAATATGCTTCGTGAGAGGGCAGGTATGCCGGATATCACCGAAACCGGAGAAGCCCTTATGCAACGCTATAGAAATGAGCGCCGAATAGAAATGGCTTTTGAGCAGTCACGCTATTTTGATGTTCGCCGTTGGTTGATCGGTGCAGATGTATATAAGAATACAAGAGGTATCGTAATCGATGAATTTGCCAATGGAAGTGTTGTGTATTCAACCCGTGAGGTTGGTCAGGTTCGTGGATGGAATATAAGAACAAACCTCCTGCCTATCGGTCAGGATGAAATGAATCGCAATACTTCATTAATTCAAAATCCTTTGTATGTAGAATAGTATAGGCATTTCAATACACCTTAAATTATTACAATCGTCATCCGGCTACTAAATGTACCGGATGACTTTTTTTAATACTGACAGGGCAGTCGGTAAGGAAAAGAACAATTGCAATAAAAAGTAAGGGTACCTCCCAAGAATTTACGCTGAATATTCTTTTTTTTAGGAGTTTTGGCTTCGGCCAAATTTGGTGAGGTATTCGATATAATAATCAGTGTCTATTCAAATTGTATAATTGCATTTATGGGCAAAATATGGGTATTTATTAGTGTAGTGTTTTCACTTTTGGCAAGTTCTTGTAATAACAACAAGGTGCTTTTTAAGCTTATTCCATCCTCAATTTCAGGAATTGAATTCGAGAATAAACTAACGCCCACTGATTCAATAAACATATTGAATTATGAGTATTTCTATAATGGGGCGTCCGTTTCAATAGGTGATTTCAACAATGATGGGCTGAGCGATTTATTCTTTACCGGCAATATGGTTTCAAATAAGATTTACCTTAATCAAGGTAATTTGAAATTTGCTGACATCTCTGCAACAGCCGGAATTGGGAATAATAACAAATGGAATACTGGCAGCGCGGTGGCCGATGTGAATAAAGACGGTTTTCTGGATATTTATGTCTGTGCCAGTGTAAGTCGTGATCCTACTAAACGTATAAATTCCTTATATATCAATCAGGGCCTAAATGAACAAGGAATTCCGATTTTTAGAGATATGGCCAAAGAATATGGCGTTGAGGAATCAGGACATAGTCAAAACGCGGCTTTTTTGGATTATGATTTAGATGGCGATCTTGATTTGTATGTCCTTACCAATTTCGTATCTCAACGTGGGCCAGCCAACTATCATCCAAAAGTAATCGATGGGTCGGCGCTGAACAACGATCAACTCTATAGAAACAATGGTGACAATACATTTACTAACGTTACAATTGAAGCGGGGATCGTCTATGAAGGTTATGGATTGGGTATTGCAATTGCTGATTTAAATTTGGATGGATGGCCAGATATTTTTGTAGGTAATGACTATATAACCAACGATCTTGTTTATATCAATAACCAGGATGGCACATTTTCAAACAGGGCAAAATATTTACTAAAACACCAGTCGCGCTTCTCAATGGGTAATGATATTGCTGACATTAACAATGACGGGTTGGTGGATATTTTTAGTTTGGACATGCTACCTCAAACGAACTATCGAAAAAAGACCTCCTCTGGTGGAGGAACTTCCTACCAAACATATATAAATAACGAAAAATTGGGTTATGAGTACCAGTACATTCGTAATATGATGCACATCAATAATGGCAATGCTCCATTTAGCGAAGTAGGTCAGATGATGGGGCTTCATCATACAGAATGGTCATGGTCACCATTGTTTGTGGATGTGGATAATGATGGCCTTCTTGACTTATTGATCACAAATGGATTTCCCAAGGATCTTACTGATATGGACTATATCCGATTTAGAAATGATGTTGGAACATTTACTAAACCAAATCAGCTACTAATGATACTCCCCGATCTGAAGCTACCAAACTATGGGTATAAAAACCATGGAGATTTAAACTTCACGGACAATACTGCCAATTGGGGACTAAATACACCTTCTTATTCTAATGGCGCCGCCTTTGCGGATTTGGATAATGATGGAGATTTGGATTATGTGGTAAGTAATATTGATGAGAAAGTTCATTTATACGAAAACACCTTATATAACGGTAAATTGAAAGAAAGGGATCCGCACTATCTAAGGATAAAACTGGTTGATAAAACAGGAAGTGGAGGACTCGGGGCAAAAATCACTATAAACTATGGTGATGGTAAAATACAGTTCCACGATCATTCAACTTTTCGTGGATACTTATCGACTGTAGAAGATTTTATTCATTTTGGATTGGGCGATCAATCAATTGTTGATAGACTTGAAATAGTATGGCCAGGTGGGAGTGTACAAACAATGCAAAACGTCGCGACTGATCAGGTTTTAATTATAAACCATAAAGAAACCGATCTCACTACCACGCCAGGCATAACAAAAAATACGGGTATCAACCAGGAATTTTTCAAAGAAATATCCGCTTTGTTAGGGATTAACTATAGGCACAAAGAACTGGATCAAATAGATTATTTTATTCAAAAAACGCTACCTCATAAATTTTCTCAGGCAGGACCAGGCCTTGCAGTAGGTGATATCAACGGTGATGCCTTGGAGGATTTCATTATTGGGGGTTCGTCCCTTCACAATGCAACCATATTTAGGCAAGATGACTATGGAAAATTTAGCCAATCAGAGCTGGTCAAAGGAAACGAAAAGTACAGTGAGGACGAAGGACTTTTACTGTTTGACGCCGACGGTGATCAGGATCTGGACCTATATATTGTAAGCGGGAGTTACGAGTTTGTTCCCGGAAATGAGCGGTATAAAGATAGACTCTATTTGAATGATGGAAATGGTATGTTTACCTTGAGTACCAGCCTTATTCCTGAAGAAACTACCAGTGGCTCTTGTGTAAGAGCTGCTGACTTTGACCGGGATGGAGACCTGGATTTGTTTATTGGTGGAAGAGTAATAACAGGAGCCTATCCGATGTCTCCTAAAAGTTATATTTTTAGAAATGACACCGGTGTATTTGTCGATGTAACGAGTGAAGTATGCAGCCCACTTAGCTCAACTGGAATGGTTACTGATGCTATTTGGACAGACTTTGATAATAATGGCACCATTGACTTAATCGTGGTCGGTGAATTCATGGCGGTAACCATTTATAAAAATATAGGTGGTAAGTTGGCTAAGGTTGAAAATTCCGGAATAGAGACCTACACGGGATGGTGGAATAGTATTAATGGCGCTGACTTTGATAAGGATGGGGATACTGACTATATAGCAGGTAATTTGGGATTGAACAATACCTATAATATTACTCTCGACAAACCGCTAAGGGTTTATGCCAAGGATTTTGA
>JBGSYX010000139.1:0-4575 GCA_041750735.1 Cyclobacteriaceae bacterium | reverse complement strand
GTCCCGACACCGCCTTCTACGCCAAAGTCCTTTGCATTTCCGTCTTTCATGCGGATATCAAGTATGGAAGCAATTCTCCCGCCGTATCGGGCAGGAATACCCCCTTTGTAGAGTTTCACATCCTTAACGGCATCAGGGTTGAATACCGAAAAAAAGCCAAGTAAATGTGAGGAATTATATACAGGTGCTTCATCGAGAAGTACCAGGTTCTGCCCGACGCTTCCTCCCCGAACATTGAATCCTGAGGCTCCTTCGCCTACCGTGCTCACACCCGGAAGCAATTGAATGCTCTTGATGATGTCCGTTTCGCCCAGAAAAGCCGGGACTTTTTTTATGGTGTTTATATCAATGGAAACAGTACTCATTTCGGTGCTTGTTACATTTCTGTCTTCGCGGACACCTTTTATCACTATTTCCTTAAGCTCCACTTCGTCCGAAGCCAGATCAATGTTGATCTCTTCATTTTTCATTAATTCTACACTTACGACTTGTGAAGCGTAACCTACGGATCTGTATTCCAACGTGTATTTGCCAGGCGGTAGGGTTATGGAGTAGAACCCATAAACGTTGGCCTGGGCTCCTGTTCCGGTTTCTTTGATATAAACCGTGCTGCCGATCAACAATTCTGCGCTGGCTTTGTCACGTATAAATCCACTGATGGTATAATTCACCTCTTCAGCCATAAGAGGTAGGTGGAAAAATAGGAGAATGTGGAATAAAAAGATTAGTCTGATGGACTTTCGTTGAAATCTGTTGAACATGTTCAAAATAAAAGCTGTTTGGTATTTGTTGAAAAGTTATACGAAAAGATTAAACACCAGGTGTCGCTATTTGTTTTACGGATATATTACTTTTTTAGCGGTAAATAATTCTTTCAGGTAATTGGACTTGCAATAAAAAGTTGGACAAAGTATTAAGTCGGTTATACATATAAGCTTGATACTACAATTTGCAGCTTGCAGCTGTTACTGCCACTCCTCCCGCTTGGCTTCATAGATACCAAGTTCTTTCTCGAACTCCAGATTGAATTTTGAAAAGGATGTTGCGCTCATTGTTAGTCGTAATTCGTCTCTGGTGGTCATGGCATAATCCTTAAGCCCCATTTTTAAACACTGAATCGCATATAATTGATTCAGCGGCCTGGAATATGGGTTTATTGTGACTGCCTTGAGAAGTAGTGCGTAGACATGTTCTGGATTTTCGGCAACTGCATTCAGATAATTGACAGCTTCCGTGACGCCTGGTTCAAAAAATGGATTACGCAAAGCCATGGATATTAAGTCATTTTGAACCAACGTGTCATATTCAACCTGCGGTTTCGCCCTTTCCCTAAACAAAGTGAGATAGGACGATACCAACAAACTGTTCTTGTCGAGGTTGTTGCTAAGCTGAGCCATAAGGGCTGTATCATTGGTTAAATACGCATAAAGACATTGAGCGGCATCTATTTCAGCAACTATCCGCTGTTCGCTCAGATTCAATTCACCAAGTTGCACGAGTGACGAAGCCGCGGACTGCATATCGCCTAATTCGATATAAAGATCAAAAAGCTGTAAAAAAGCCAGGGCTTGTATATTCTGATTGTCAATACTCAAAGCCAGCGCTTGGAGCTTTTCAATGGGAACCTCGCGATATTTATATTTTATAAACGCCAGCTTTTCAGAAGCTTCGGCAAACAATATTTCATCGAAATTATTCATCTGGCTAATCCTGATCATCTTACCAGCTATCTCTGAATTCACAGAATCTCCAGCGGCTTGAATTTGCTGCCATAAAAACGTCGCCTTATCAAGTTGTCCTGTCTCCATGTAGGCCATAGCAAGTTGTGGCGCGATGTGTAGCTGGCCGTTTTGAAAACTGCTTTTAAAGTGGTCGATCGCCAATTCCCAGGCGCCAAGTGACAAAGCCAACTTACCCAAGGTAGCGAAGTATTCCTTTTCCGGATTCTGAAGCGCCAGTTTATTGATCGATTGCATTGCGATGGCGACATTACCTTGCTTATACTCCGCCAAGGCTCCGGCATAGCGCACCTGGTCTTCAAACCAGATCACTTCCGATGAGTCGTAGAACCACGTCATTTGGCTAAAGTAAGCGCTATCAGCCACGGAGGGATCGTTGAGGGTCTTGTTATAATTATAAATTACCTGGTCGATGGACGTCTTTTTTGGCGATTTGAACAAAGCGACACCCTGATCCTGGATTTTCCCGCCTTTTTCATTAGCCAGTGCTACAAGATTATTCACGGCTGGTAAATAAGAAGTATTGGCCAAAAGGGTCGATAACGTGTCCTCGCGTACTTCCAGACCTTGTTGTCGCATTAATGCATACACATTGGCGCCGGCTACATCATGGGATTTTCGCATTTTCATAGCCATATCGAATGACTGAAATGCGGAATCGGTCTGTGCAATCTCCGTATAAAGCAGACCAAGGTTGTTCATCAGTCTTCCTTCATCTGGAAACTCCTGCAATCCGTCTTTAAGGATAAACATCGCCTCGAAGTATTTCTTGTCATCGGACAATCGCGAAGCCAGGGACGCATAGGCAAATGGAGTCGGATTCTTGCCAACAGCCAGTTTCAGATACCGGATTTCTTCTGCTTTCTTACCGTCAAGTTGCTCCAGAGTGGCCATGGCATAATTACCCCGATGCCCTGTACTTGAAAAGGTATTCGCGAGATTATAATATTCCCTGGCAACGAGCAGGTCTTTGGATTTCAGATACAAATCGCCAATTCCGGCATAAAAACCAGCAATCGCTTGATTGTATGGTGTCATGTGAAGCCGTAGAAAAATACCAAGAACCACGATCAGGGCAGCAAACCGCGATGTGAAATACGGCATTCTTCTGGGTTTGAAAACCACCCGTGCCACGTCGGCATTCTCACGCATCATATCGAAAAAGTTAGCGAGAAAATAAACCAGGAACATGGCGCTGAATCCAAGTTGACTGAACACAATCGTATCCTCCACGCACTCTACCAATGGGTCATTGCCGGTAACGAAAAAGTAGGCTACGGTTATATGCGCAGTGATAGCCAGGCTAAGGTATAGGAACGCTCCGATCGGAAAGAACGGATAAGTCCCTTCGTATGTGTTTTCGCGCCATCGGTATCCCCAAATACCCACGATTGTTGCAATAGTGAGTAAGCCAAATGCGCCAATCAGATAAAGATTCCAATCGAAAATCCGGGAGTTTTTGAATAATACCATAGCCACATTGACCAGGAAAACCACAGATATGATAAGGAAATGATACAATCCGCCCTTTTCACCAGACAAGCCGGAACCTGAAATCACAGCAAGAAGCCCGCTGACGATTTCATGACCTACCATGAAACAGAAAAGAATGGTGAGGATTAAAGGCACATAAATTCCATAATTTGCCATGTGCAGAAACGGCATAGCCACATGACTGAACTGGTAAATGATTCCTGCAAAAACGACGGTAGTACCAAGAAATGATGCGAGTCGTACTGATACCGAAGTATTTGGACGCAGAAAGTGGAATAGATATAAAAGTGGATAGTACAAAGCCATGCCAATGGCAATTCCATACTTTTCATACGAATTGAAAAGCATGAGGTATTCCAATTTCAACCCGATGAGCAGGAGAGTAAATAATACCACCGATACTACAAACCAAAATCGTGAGAGTTTTGGCATAAAGGTTAAGACAACAGACAAAAAAACCGCCATCCAGGCAAGAAGCACATAAGCCGGCCAAACATTCACCTGCAAATCGGAAGCTATGAAATTTTGTGAGATCAGGTAGTTATCAATGATAATGGGAAACTTGTACATGCCAATCCAGTACGTATCCCAAACTGTCGGCACACTCTTTATGATATTTTCCAATTCCCAATGGATTACCAGCGAACTCCCAAGAACATAGGCAACTCCATAGGAAACCATAGCCAGCGCCAAAACGGATAAAAGAAGGATATAAATGAACCGATGAGGCTTATCCCAGTCGTTCCAGAAAAAATTGAGTTTCATACAAGAAGCAAATTTTTCAATTGTGTTGTGAAATTACACTGAAAATCAGAATTAACTGAATTGGATAATTGATTAGCTGATTATTGGGGATTTCTCAGCATCAATTCGCGATCGATCGCCTCGTACACCTGCCGACTAAGCCGATCAACATCTGCAGTTGTGAGACCTGCCGTATCAATAGGATCATGAAAAATCACCATATTTTCATGGCGGTACAACAATAGCTTCCCATCATCGGGAAGCAGAATCCAGTTGTACGGGATGGTGACTGGCACAATAGGCACCTGTTTTTCGACAGCTAGCCTGAACGCCCCTTCTTTAAAATTCGCCATTTTAGGCATTTTTTTGCTGACTATGCCACCTTCCGGGAATATCACCAGGTTATGCCCTGCATCCAGTTCTGTTGCGCATTTCCCCATCACGTCATAGCGGCTTTTGAGTTTTTCCTTATTCAGTGTGATATGTATGTTGCGGTACATGTATCCAAAAAGCGGTATTTTCCCAAGACTGTGTTTGCCTACAAATACCGGCCGGATCTTGTTGATCCCGATAGCGGGAATATCGAGGTATGAGAAGT
>JBGSYX010000138.1:0-1537 GCA_041750735.1 Cyclobacteriaceae bacterium | reverse complement strand
ATTGCTTTTTCCATTTTATCCTCGTATAATAATTACAGGGTCAATTTTTGAAGCTTTTCTGGAAGGTAAATACCCAGCAATGAGTGTGGTTATTATCCCAAAACCGACCGCAAGAAGAAAATCCTGGGGCTTGAAGAATATCGGTAATGTTTCCATTCCTGCAATGGTAAATGGAACTTGATTGATAAGCAACGAGATTCCATATCCCATAATTACACCGACAATTGCACCCAAAAGACCAATAACTGTTGCTTGCGATAGAAAGATCGTCATTATGTCGTGGCCTGAAAATCCGAGCGCTTTCATGATAGCGATTTCTTTGATTTTTTCATTGATGGTCATGGTCATAATATTGTAGATGCCAAAGCCTGCAACCAATAAAATGGTTAGAGAGACCGCTACAGCAATTATATTCCTTAGTTCAGAGCCAGCAACCAATTGTTCGTTGGCTTCCTGCCAGGATTCTATTTGGTAAGGGATCAATGGAGCAATTTTATTAATATAGGAAGCCGTATTATTTCTATCTTTAATATTAATCATAATATCGCTGGCATAATCAGAACTTTCACCAACCAATTGACGGGCTGCCGTAATATTCAGGTAAGCTTTTGTTTCGTCCATTGTCTTCAAGTTGCTTTCAAAAATGCCTACCACTATATAGTTCTTAGAGACCCCATCGGAGGTTAGTACATTGATGCTATTATTGATTTTAAGGCCAAGTTTTTCTGCCAGTAATTTCCCTGGAATAATACCTGTTTTATAGGTTAAAAGATTATTCCATTCACCTTGAATAACTGTTTCAGAGGTATTATATAATTCATCCTCAGACTTGAGTTCTACTCCTGAAACTATCCCGTTTACCTGTTTGGAGCCACTTCTGAAAAAAACATTGGAATTCACTTGTCGGGAAACAGCCACCATTTCATTCGTCTTTTTTATTGTGGAAACAATAGCTGATGAATTTTTAATGCCAGAAGTGTATTGAATATTCTTTCTGTTATTAATATTAAATATTGTTTTTGACTGATCAAACTGGCTCTCTATGGGATTGTAATCATTTCGGCTATCCTGATTATAAATTCGGACATGCGATAAGGCTCTAAATGCCAGGTCGTCCTGCGCATTATTTACACCATTCATAAAGCTGTTCATGAAAATGTACATGGACACCCCAAATGTTACTCCTAAAACTGCTACTGCAGTTTGCCATATTTTCGAAGTCAGATGTACCTTTGCAATCTGTATGTTAGTGGATTTGGCCATAGTTTTTCCTTATTTTGAAAGTAAAAGGGAGGTAGAAGCATCCACACCAGAAAGAATTTCCACCCATTCACTCGTACGAATGCCCACCACAACCTTAATCCGTTCATTTTTCCTGGTTAGAATATAATCTCCTGGCAATAGGTATGAAGCGGGTATCACCATCGCATTGGCCTTTTCATTCGTTTTTATGTTAGCCTGAAGTTGTGTTCCGGATTTTAAATTGGCTATGGGCTCATCGAAGGTGGCTTCGGCAATAAAGGATTGTTCTTTGCTG
>JBGSYX010000137.1:0-1811 GCA_041750735.1 Cyclobacteriaceae bacterium | reverse complement strand
TCTCTTTCCCATTTTTCGCCTGCATCTTCAATATCAAAAGCAAAAGAGCAATCAGTATAATCTCCTCTGCCTATCATTTCCCATGTGTCATTTCCTGCCTGGGTATCTGGTACCGAAGCCTTAAACTTCAACCCCTTCTCATCTGTTTCCAATTGAAGTGTTCCTGAAACAGTTCTGGCAAGAATTATTAATTTCTGGTGATTAATTGTCAGTACTACATCAAGCTTTTCATTTTGTACAACCCTGTCAAAACAACCGGGCATCAGCACTTCATGAAACATTCTTCCCATTTCATAGATTATCCTGCTGCGCGAATTATACACCGCGGCATAACCAGTAAAAAACCTTTTCCCGTCTTCGCTTTTTTCAGCTCTGATCAGTGGGGTTTTTTCATCGTGTGATATTCTTGTCTGTTTCATGATGTAGTATTTTTATACTTTGCCTGCATTTTCTTTACCAACTATATTCGCCGGAGTATAGAATTTACTTCCACTACCGTCGGGCCTTGGATTACGATTCAACAAACCCCTTCCTTCATCAGGGCAGAGAACTCCGCTCAGTACCATTTCCTTTATGTGCTGTGTAATCGAAGCCAGATCCCCGCGTAACATTCCGTCCAGGTTATATCTTATCCGGATCTTACCTTTTTCCTTTGGCAGTAGCAGCTTATCTTCAAGCTCAATCTCCTGCCTCCTTATCACTGGCCTGAAAGAGTATTTCACAAACTGCAGATCCTGATGTTCAATATTTGAAAAAGTGGCCCTGGTCAGATCATAGAGCATATGCGGAGGAAGATTGAACCAGCGCGATATATCCTGAATACTGAATTGTCTCGATTCCAAAAACTGAGCAGCATCCGGAGGAATACCCAAAGCTTTGTACTTTAACCCGTGTTCGAGAACTGGTGTACTATGGTCGCCCGCTTCACCTGTATAAAATGAATCCCACCTGGCATTAAAAGACTTAAAAGCTTTATCATCCATGAATCCGTCAGATTCAAGTACCCCCTTCAGGTTACCGCCCTTCTTAAAAAATCTTGATCCGAATTTTTCAGCAGCCAATCCAAGTCCTATATTGTCCCTGGCATTACTGATAGGATCCCTGCCCCAAAGTCCATCTGCCGTAAAAAGCTTATAATGAATTACCTCTTCCGAAAAGAATGTTCCTTTTATTCCCAGGTCAAAATCGTTTATTTCATAGAAAAGCTTACCGTCGCTCAGTAAAGGAATAATAGATCTCGGGTGTATGGGAATCAGTTCTTCTGCATAGCCGGTTCTGCGGTTGTTAATTATTGCAATTCCGTTTCCCCAGCCCTGAAGCCTGTCGTTCATAAGCTCGTGCCAGGTAAAATGATTCATTAGCGAATTAGGCTTCATTAGTAATTCCTTAACAGGATGATCTATTGAAGCTCTGTTATTCCCTTTTTCCTCATAAACTTCTATGGGTAGCGAAGCCGGAAGCTCCGAAAGTAATCTGCGGGCCAGCCATACGGCTGAAAACTTTAAGGCAGTTTCCTCATTCACCGCAACGCCTGAATCAGATAAACCAAGCATGCCTGCAAACGGACCTTTCAAACCCTCTTTAGAGGTGTCACCTGCCCGCTCACTTACAGGATTTATAAAGCCTTTAATTCTGTCTTTGAATTTTACCATTTATTTCACGGTAATATTTTGCTCAGATACTACCGTCAAAGTTCAGCCGATAAAATAACCTGCAACCGCAACATTGTTGCTGTAAATAAAAAATACCCACTCAGGGGCTGAATGGGTGCGGGGTTCAGAATGTTATTTCTTCAATCTTTTTTTTCTTCC
>JBGSYX010000136.1:0-5367 GCA_041750735.1 Cyclobacteriaceae bacterium | reverse complement strand
AAATGGCAACCACCATTGGGTGAAATTGCCGTGAAATCCACGGATTTTACAGGTCTCATAGAAATTCAGAAAAACGTACGTTTCCTCCGTGCAAAGGATGCGCATCCTCCGGGTCGACCTTGCGCATCCTCCGGGTCGAGGATGCGCATCCTCCAGGTCGAGGATGCGCATCCTCCAGGTTAAGGTTGCTCATCCTCCGGGTTGAGGTTGTACGGGGTTCTAAAAATCCCGAATTTTGATAATGTAAAAATTCAGTCGTCCAAAGTGCTTATGGCAAATTTCTTAGAGCAGTCTGGCGCACATCTGCAGCTTCAGGAATTCTGAATGCCATATATCCTGTTTTATCATTTCACTTGAGTTTTTGAATTCATTCACCCGGAAGCGGTAAACCTGCCTGCCACAGGAAGGTTCGTGCGGAAAGGGATTCAGTAACTCAGAATCGAAAGGACCCTGAGACCACTGCGTAATTGAACCACGCGAAGTTATACACCGACTCGACATCAGCGCCCCCCTCAACGGTTCGGTAACCGGCACTGACTCCCCAGTGATCATTGAAATCATATTGGAACTTCAGAGCGATATCAAACGCGCGCCCCGGCCCTCCGGCAAGACCTTCAAAGTCGAAGATTAGATGCCAATTTTCGGTAAATTCCCAGTCAGCTCCGAGATAAAGCAGGGGAACAAATCCCAAATCCGTGTCTTTGCTCGTGGTGCTGCCCTGCGACAGCTCAATCTTTGCGTCTCTGATCTTTGCGGTGAATCCTATCGATAATTTCAGGTGCTCACGGTTCGTGAAGCGATACCGGTAGCCGAGTCGCCAGGAATTGAACTTGTAGGTGCCATCAACGGGATCTCCGGGTGCGTAGGATTCACCTGCAAATTCAACCGGAGTTGTAAATGACCCTGTTTTTGTATAAGCAAGCGGGGCGAGCAAACCGCGCAAACTATGCCGCTCATTGATGTTCCAGGTAATATAAAGCCGGGCGGCAGGCAATGGACCTTTTCCGGCAAGGTCAACCAGTGAAAACCTGGTGCCTGCATCGGTATTGGGAATCTGTACATCATTTCGGCTCTGCCATGCCGGTCCTGCCTCAAGCTCAAGCACGAATCCGGATCCGTCTTGTGCTGTTACTGATGATCCCGCCATGCATGTGAACAGCACGAGCATTACTTGTAGTATTATTCTGTTGTTATGCTTCATTTCGAAATTCTATTAGAGAAAAAAAATATGCTAAGGCCGTATAATTGATCAGGTTCACTCAACAGCACTGAAGTTTCCCGAATGCTTTGGAAGTTACACAGAATTATCATCCTATTCAATCTTCCTCTGCTATGATAAGCTGGCACGATGTTGATCAACCGATGACGCATGCCATTCTTCCTGATGATCGTGTCCGTCATAGAGCCGTTCGGCAGGTTTACTCTGCAGTGTCCTGCGTGCGGGATATGAAGCCGAATTAAATTTTTATCTTATCCTGCTGCCTGCTTCCAGATCAATTGTGTTTCAATATTATCGCTCAATTTGTACTTTCTGATGTGGTCATTCAAATTTTGGCCGACTACCTCTATTTTAGCAAGATCCCACTCACCCATGCCGGCATCCGCACAATAGTTTAAATACCCAACATCGGCAACATTTATCCCCATAAGCTCAAGTGCTACACGATCACTTGCCAGCCAATCCATCCCGACCACACAAACCCTGTGATCTACAGGTGTGCCTGAGTTCGGCCCATTCCCTTCCATCCCTTCAAAACCTTCAATAACAGAAAGGTCGGGATGGAGCTTACCGGCCAGGCTGAACAGGTTATAATTGATGCCTCTGATACCACCGCCATGTGCAATAGGTTTATCATTGCGGGTACCAGCTTTTCTGTTCTTTCCCCAGGTAAAACCAGGATCCTTAATGGGCGCTCCAAAAACAATATTTTTAAGGGATAAGGTAGCTACAACGCGATCGTGGGTTTTCAATTTGGCTGCCGAGATGATAAAGGTATCCGGATCGAGCATCATGCCAGAGGTACGCACTGGATGCGGACGAAAATCCTTTTCATCGAATACATGGATCAGTTCAAATTTGTCCTGATCCAGGTCCATGAACTTCACCGGGAACCTCTTTAATAAATTATAATAGCCATAATTATCAAAGCCTTCCAACGTAGATCCGTTTGCTGCTGATTCCGCAATGATGATATTTTCTTTTACCCCGATTGAATACAGGAACTCAAGAATGCCTTCCAGCGTGTCCACATGTGAGGAGGTCAATGGTCTGTCCATCATCACATTGTTTGGTTTGATCAGCACCCGCTTTGTACCAATGGCATTTTTTATTTGCCTTGAAAATGGTTTTAACCCCTGGAAAGTCATTTCCGCACGATGATCTCCTGTTGTTAAAGATACCTTGCTTGTATACTCAGTTTTTGGTATCTCTGCAAAGCGCTCCCATGGATGACCAAACGGCATGGAAAGTGCCAAACCACCCATTGATGAAGCTTTTAAAAAATTCCTTCGATTGAACGACTTCATGATACATATGTTAAAAAGTGATACTTCGCTTTGTAGTGCAACCGGGACTGCACAACCCTTATCAAAAATATAAATTTATGAAAGACATTCTGTTGTAAATCAGTAAAATTTACGTGCGCTTGGGAGGTAAACCAAAACAGTCATTAGAATTTGCTGAAGAGGAATGGAGCGAATCAAAGCTGTTTTCAAGACAAGAAAGCTGCCATGAGGAATTCCAAGAGCAAAGCAAATCCTGTGACAGACTTACGCAGCAATCCGAAGGACGATCATTGCAAAACCACGGGTAACCTTGCGAACGCACTGCAGTCTGTTTTTTGAGTTTATGGATTAACTGAGATTAAATTAAAATCTCCTAACTTCATGTCATCATGAATGCGTTGACACTTACCAAAATAAAAAATCATTTCCCCGATAATTCGCTGAAGGACGTTACGGTTTCAATACAGAATGAATTGCAGCAATTAAAAGGAACAATTAAGACCGGATCTCAGATAGCAATAGCCGTTGGAAGCAGGGGAATTGATAACCTCTTTCCAGTAGTGCGGGAGGTTGTCATTTTTATCCAACAGCAGGGCGGAAATCCATTTATAGTTCCCGCAATGGGTAGTCATGGTGGCGCTACTGCCGAAGGTCAGGCTGAGGTCCTTGCCTCCTATGGCATCACCGAAAATGCGTTGGGTGTGCCAGTAGTATCCTCGATGGAAACAGTGGAAATTTCGGGTGGTTTAAATCACCGGATTTTCATGGATAAAAATGCATTTCATGCCGATGGAATTATCCTGATAAATAAGATAAAACCTCATACCGATTTCCATGCCACTTATGAAAGCGGCCTTGTGAAAATGGCTGTGATCGGGTTGGGAAAGGAACGCGGCGCAGAAGCCATACATCATCACGGTGTGTATGGCCTCACGCAATTGATCCCTGAGTCTGCGAAAGTGATTTTTTCAACCAATAAAATTGCAGCTGGAGTGGCGCTTATTGAAAACGCGTTCGATAAAACCATGATGGTAAAAGTACTTCACGGCCATGAGATTATGAACCAGGAACCCGCACTTCTGGCTATCGCAAAAGCAAACCGGCCGGTATTCCCTGTTGATCAAATTGATGTGCTTATCATCGATCGAATGGGAAAAAACATCAGCGGTGTGGGGATAGACACCAACATCATTGGAAGATTAAAAATTTACGGGCAGCCAGAACCAGTAAGACCGGCTATTAAATCGATCATCGTAACAGATATAACCGAAGAATCCCATGGGAATGCAACGGGAATAGGCCTTGCCGATATCATCACGCGCCGTTTATTTGATAAAATCGATTTCGAAATCACTTATAAGAACATTTCGACGAGCAGTTTTTTGGAGCGGGGAAAAATCCCTTTCATTGCAGAAAATGATGTTGAGGCCTTGAATTTAGGGGTGCGCAATTGTGGAAGTCCAGTTCCCGGGAAAGAGCGGATTATTCGCGTCAAGGATACGCTGCATCTCGGTGAATTATATGTTTCTGATGCGATATTGAATGAGCTGGAAAAGAAAAAGGAAATCGAGATAATGGAACGAAAGGTGCCAATGTTTGATGATCAATATGGTTTTAGGCCGTTTTAATTTTTAATGCGATATCATTGACTGAACTTTTAATTATAGCCGACGACCTGACTGGAGCCATTGAAGCTGGCGTACTGCTGGCAAAACAACATATTCCTTCAAGGGTCATTCATCAGCCTAATTTTAATAATGTGGCGCTTCCAGTAGGCGAAGTTGCGGTATTGGTTTACAATACGGAAAGTCGTCACATAGCTGCTGAAGAAGCTGCTGAAAGAGTTAGACTAATCCTAAAGAAGGCAAAAGCCGCCGGAATAAAACGATTCTATAAGAAGGCGGATAGTACCATGCGCGGAAATATCGGCGCTGAGCTGGAAGCTTTTCTCAGTGAATCCGGGCAACAAACTATGGCATTTATCCCAGCCCATCCGCGTTTGAAACGATTTACGAGAAAGGGGTATCATTTTATTGGTGAGAAATTACTTCACGAGACCGAATTCGGAAACGATCCACTTAAACCCATCAGGAACAGCTATATCCCTGCATTACTTCATCAGCAAACCTCGGTTTCCGTGAGCCGCAGCGCTCCGATGAACTCAGCAATAACTGAAAAAGGGATCATGGTCTTTGACTGCAATTCAGAAGCTGAACTTGCTGATATCGCTCAGTTTTTGATGAAAAACAATTTGCAACATGCCATCTCGGGTTCCGCTGCCTTGGTTGAATTATTGCCCAGCCTCTTTCACTTACATTCGATACATTCAGAAATGCCAAAACTCCAGACACCGGTTCTACTGATCAACGGCAGCCTGAATCCAATATCGCGGCAGCAGGTTTATGTGGCTGGTCAGAATGGCGTTAAAACGATACCAGTGCCAGGCGAATTAATCATTATGAAAAAATTATCTGACGCGGCCGCGTTACCTTCCTATATCAATTCCATTTCCAGGGAGATTGAAAAACACCAGAAAATTATCGTGACTTCTACGCCTGTTGTAGATGTTAAAAATCCCGATTTTCCCATAAAGGATCAGGTATCTCCCCACGGATTTGACGCGGTGTCGGAGTTGATGGGTGCCATCGTATCTGGAATTTTGAAAAATACTTCCATTGGGACATTGATTGTATTTGGCGGAGACACCCTGATGGGTATTATGAAAGCTCTCGGATGTAGTTATATTGAGCCAAAATCGGAGATAATGCCTGGAGTGGCCTTATCCTGGGCGATGATAGGTGAGAGTCGAATTCCGCTGATTACTAAACCCGGAGGATATGGAGATGAGGATACGGTTCTGAA
>JBGSYX010000135.1:0-9746 GCA_041750735.1 Cyclobacteriaceae bacterium | reverse complement strand
AAGTATTGAGTAGTGCCTTCCAACTCTGAGGACCATTGCACCGGCTCCTCATAGACACTATTTTGAAGGGTGAATCCGACGGTCGTTTCCACGTAATCGTTGTAATTGATTCTAGCTTCCAGTGAAATACCACTTACTGTGGATCCTCCACCATTGGTTTTAAGAATTTCCATGTTTCCATTCTCATCTGTCCCGGTGTTTTCCAGGACAAATGCATCCTTAAGCCGGGTGTGAAATGCATCAATGGTAAACCCGTAAATCGACTTTTCCGACGGTTTGTCAAAATTGAAGGATGCCGAGTAGCTTCCGGAAGTTTCAGGAATCAGGCCGGGGTCCAGGGTGATGATCGATACACCACCACCGGCAAAGGCGATATGCAAGTCGGTATCAAAAGCTTGGGGCGCCCTGAATCCCGTGGAATATCCAAGCCGAAACTGGGTGTAGTTAAACAGTTTATAAAGCAGGTTCACCCGTGGATTCAAAACCGGGTTGTCCACATAATTATGCAGATCCATCCGCAGGCCACCCAGCAAAGTGAGCCTGGAATTTATTTTCCAGTCCTCCTGCACAAACAGGCCGAACTGCCTGGTTTGCTGGTCGATCAGATAATTGTAAAGTGGGATTTCGTCAAAGATATCATCGTAAATGTATTCGGAGCCCAGTGTGAGTGTATGGGATTTTGGAGAAAAGTTGAATTGAAAACCTCCCATCATGGTATTGCTCCACGTGTTGCCGTAGGCATCAGCGCCATCAATACCAGTATAATGCTTTCGTGTTGTATGCTGACCTGAAAAATAGGCGCTCACGGAGCTCTTTAGCTCAGGCATGGACCATTTGTAATTTATTCCGCCAAGGATAATGTCGTGTTGGCGTTCTTCTGCCTGGTCCGTCTTGTGCGCAGGCTCTTCAATATTATTTCCGCCCCGGCGATATTCATTGATCGAATTGAGGTTAATGCCCAGAGACCCATATTTTCCTGTCGATATAGTTGTGTTCAGACCAACATTTAACCCATGGAGTTTTGGCAATTCCGAAAAGCCATCATTATTGGCATCGTAGGGTTCACGGCTGTTTTGATTGATGACGATGGAAAAACCGGCATTTTTTATCACCTTGGTAATGGCCGAATTAACACTCCCTTCGACCGACTGCCCATTAATGACTCCAGCGCTCATACCGACACTGATTGCATCATCTTTAGGCGTAGTCGTGATCACATTTACAGTCCCGGCGATAGCGCTGCTTCCATAGATCGCCGAGCCACCGCCTTTTACTACTTCGATCCTGTCGATCATGGAGGTAGGAATCTGTTCCAATCCGTATAGTCCCATTAGCGCGTTAAACACCGGTCGCCCGTCGATAAGAACCTGACTGTAGGCGCCGCCGAGGCCGTTCATACGGAGCTGCGAATAGCCACAGGTTTGGCAGTCGGTCTCCATTCGCAGACCGGTCTGGAAATTCAGTCCTTCGGCCAGATTATTAGATTGAGTATTATCCAGGAATTGCCTGTTGATAACCCCGACAATAACCGGGCTATCTGTTTTTTTTGTTTCATTTCTGGTACCTGTAATCACGATTTCATCCAGTTCCCTGAATGATTTCTGAAGGTTTACATTCACTTCTACTTCCTGTCCGTCATGGAGTTCCAGCGCTTTTTCCGTAGGAAGAAATCCCACAGAGGAGAAAATGAGTTTATGCTTTCCGGATGGAATGTCTTTCAAAAAAAACTTGCCCGTCTCGTCAGAAAAGGTGCCTTTTTCCGTACCCGCCAAGCCAATATTAACAAAGGGAATGGGCCCTTCTGCTCCGACTACCAGGCCTTTAATGATTCCTTGTCCAGAGGATGAAATAAAGATAAACACCAGAAAGCAGGTGAATAGCGGCTTTAGAGTCACGGTTAATAAATTGGTTATGACAAATATAAATAATTAGTCTTGCATAAAAACAAATTTAGATGAATCTAAAAATATTTTTCTGTAATGATAACTATACTGAACCGAGATGGTTTGGCGATGGGAGTATAGTATTGAATACGGAAAATTGTTGAATTACCAGGCAAAAGGATCGTACTGATAAATAAAGGCAAATACTCCAGCAGCCTTCGGCCAAATCCCTTAATTTAGGGCAATCATTATCAATCCAAAAAACACTTATACCATGAAAAATCCGGTTGCGATTATTTGTGCGCTTTTCATCTTCCACTGGTCGTGCCAAAGCACAGAAAAGCCAGACAACCATGCCATCGAATCATACTCGCCTAATGAAATTAAGCCTGACACCTATTTTCAGTATTCCATCTGGTGGGCATTCGTCAATAAAGTTTTTGATGGGGACCTGAAAGTCAGCTCGTTGAAAACAAAGGGGGACATCGGATTGGGTTCATTCGACTTCCTGGACGGTGAAATGGTAATGGCGGACGGCATTCCATATCGCATTCGCGAAAATGGCGAAATCACGGCAGGTGCAGATGAGGATGAGGTTATTTATGCCAATGCAGTCTTTTTCGATGAAGATGGATCTTTTTCCATTAATGAGACCATCAACTTTGACAGCCTCAGGAGCAAAATCAATCAAAACCTGCCATCACACAATTATTTCTATGCCTTTAAAATCCATGGCACGTTCAAGTCATTGAAACTCGGCGGACTCAACAAGCAGGAAAAACCTTTTAACGTTGGCCTGGATGTGCTCATCCCAAACCGGCCGGTATTTGAAGGAGAAAACATTACGGGCACAATGATTGGTTTTTATTGTCCGGCGTTCATCGGAAATATTAACGTCGCCGGCTATCACTTTCACTTTATTTCTGACGATTTGAAGATGGGTGGGCATGTTATGGATTTTATTTCTGAAGAACCTCTGAAAGTGCCTTATGATAAAATCGCGGACTATCATTTCCAGGTTCCCGACAATGAAGATTTTGAAAAAGTAAGCCTGGAAAAAGAATTTCAATACAAGAAAAATTAGACTGACATAATGAAAAACTTAAGCACCCACTTTTTAGTAATAGCAATTCTTTTTATTGCAGCATGTCAGAACAGAACCATCAGACAGGTTGTCGTCAGCTATCCCGCCGATATGCCACAAGTTGCATTTGCCGTGGATCGTATTTCGCAATCATCCATCAGTATTGGCGTGCCCTTTTCACAAGGTGATTTGTCGAAATCGGATCTGAAACCTAATGTGTTTTTTGTGCTTGAAAATGATACCAAGAATATTGTTGGTCAAGGATTCGAAGTGCCGGCAGAGTTGAAATATGAAGGATTCAGTCTGCAGGTGAAGGATGGAAAAATCGCCATCATTGCCAAAGACGAAGCCGGACTGATGTATGGTGGTCTGGAACTGGCTGAGCAGATTGAAGTAAACGGGTTTAACGGCATTCAGGCCATGCAAAGAAATCCGTATATGGAAATGCGAGGTACTAAATTCAACATTCCATTGGATCTACGGACACCAAGCTATACAGATGTCAGCGATGCTGCGCAAAACAACATTCCAGAAATGTGGAACTTCGATTTCTGGAAAGAATACATCGACAATTTGGCTACGCACCGATTCAATTTTATTTCGTTCTGGAGTTTGCACCCTTTTCCGTCCATGGTAAAAGTGCCAGGTTATGAAGACATCGCCCTGAACGACGTACAGCGCTCTACAGTAAAATGGCAGGAAAACTACTCCCTTGAAGGAAAAGGCTTTGATGCACCGGAAATACTTGCTAATCCGGAGATTGTAATGGAAATGACCATTGAAGAAAAGATGGAATTCTGGAAAAAAGTGATGGCTTATGGAAAAAGCCGGAATGTCGATTTCTATGTCGTCACCTGGAATATTTTTGTAAACGGCACTGATGGAAAATACGGCATTACCGATGACATCGCTAATAAAACCACGCGTGATTATTTCCGGAAAAGTGTGAAGCAGATGTTTGTCACCTATCCGGACCTGGCAGGTATCGGATTGACCACCGGCGAAAATATGAAAGAAGCCAGCTTTGAAGAGAAAGATGACTGGGCTTTTGACACCTATGCCCGTGGAGTATTGGATGCAGCTGAAGAAATGCCTGATCGGAAATTTGTCTTTATTCACCGTCAGCACATGGCGGGGGCAGGAGCTATCGCCGAAAAGTTCAAACCAGTGTCGGAAAAGGAAAATGTGGACTTCATTTTTAGCTTTAAATACGCACAGGCTCATGTGATGAGTGCTACACGGCAACCATTCCATGAGAAGTTCGTCGATGATATCGGCGAAATGAAAACCATATGGACGCTGCGTAATGACGACAACTACTATTTCCGCTGGGGGGCGCCGGAATTCGTGAGGGAGTTTATCCAAAACATACCCTATGATGTGTCTCGGGGGTTTTATTATGGCTCGGATCAGTGGGTTTGGGGTCGCGAATTTACGATGAAAGAGGCGGAAACGCCACGGCAAATAGAAATCGCCAAGCACTGGTACCATTGGATGATGTGGGGGCGTCTCGGTTATGATCCAACGCTTACGAATGAGCGGTTTATCCAGATACTTCATCATCGTTTTCCGGAAACAGACGCATCGAAACTTTTCACCGCCTGGCAAGAGGCCTCCATGATCTATCCCACCACTACGGGATTTCACTGGGGCCCGTTGGATTTTCAATGGTATATCGAGGCATGCAAGAGTCGTCCGGACTTTGCCCAAAACGAAACAGGCTTTCACGATGTAAACCGATTTATAAATTTACCGCCTCATCCAAAGTCCGGATTCCAGTCGATTCCTGACTATGTTAAGATGAAAATAGAAGGAACCACAGGAGAATTGATGTCGCCGTTGGATGTATCGCAAAAGCTGCACGCCCATGCTGACAAGGCGCTTGCAATTGTTGATAGCCTGGGTGAAATAGCGGGCAGGGAATTAAAAGTGACCACGCACGACATCAGGACGATGGCGCAGCTCGGGAAATATTATGCCTACAAGATTGCAGGCTCAACGCAGTTGGCCCTGTACGGGGAGACAAAGGAGACAAAATACCAGGACGCAGCTATTGAACAATTGAAGTTGGCACTTGAGGCCTGGAAAAATTATACAAATGCTGCCATGGAGCAGAACATTAACCCACTTTGGACCAATCGCGTCGGTTATGTGGATTGGGTGAAAATAACCGAATGGGTAGAAGGAGATATTGATATTGCGAAAGCCGGGATTTCTCCAGAAGGAACGAATTGAGAAACTTAAATAGATAACGTATATGAAACTTTTAGCAAACCTCTTACTTTTTGGCCTCCTGGCCTCGTGCACCGAAGCGCCTCAGAAAATTCAGGTAGAATCCAACGTTGATTCCCCGCAGGTCAGCTTTGCCGTGGAGAAGCTGAAAAAGGTGGGAAGTGACCAGATCAAACTGAATGACCAACTTGTCATCAACACGGTTGTCGATTCAGTGAACCTGAAGCCCGAGGCATTTAAGGTAGATTTGGCAGAAAACCAGGTGACAGTCACGGGTGGTGATGCCACCGGTCTGATGTACGGATTGCTGGATTTGAAGGAGCAGCTTGAAAACGGCAGTACTTCCATTCAGGAAAAGCAGGTGGCACCACGCGTGGATTTCCGGGCCATTAAGTTCAATCTTCCGTGGGCGCCATACCGCAACAGCGAGGCGCTGAGCCTGCACAAGGAGACAGTCCGTGACATCAACTTTTGGAAAGAATTTCTGGATATGATGGCTGAAAACCGATTCAACGCGCTTACACTTTGGAGTCAGCACCCGTATAGCTACATGGTTAAACTGGAGAAATATCCGGAGGCCTGTAGTTTGAATGATCAGGAACTGGCTGAATGGCAGACCTTCTGGCATCAGTTATTTACCATGGCAAAAGATCGCGGCATCGAGACGTACATGCTCAATTGGAATATTTTCGTTTCTCCGGAGTTTGCCAAAGCACGAGGTGTAGCAGAGTATTGCATCGAAAACGAATATTTCATTGAGCAGGGAGATACTTCCGAGTTGGTGAAAGACTTCATGCGGGAGTCGGTGAGGCAAACGATCAATGAATATCCTGAACTTACCGGTCTCGGAATCGGACTCGGAGAGGGTATGGGTGGAATGACGCCAACAGAACGCGAAGAATGGCTGCATGAAGCTTATATCGAAGGTATGCGGATGGCAAACCGAAAAATAAAGTTTATTCACCGTATTCCATTTTCAGCAAACACCAATAGCGGTGGATCTGCATCTTCATTTGTCGAAAAAATGACACGGGAGACGCTTGATACACTCACGGTTTCTGAATTGCCAATTTATTCAGAGCTAAAATTCAACTGGTCGCACGCACACTCAACACCACATCTCGCTAAAGTTCATGGTGGAGACCTAACCGACGCCTACTGGAATCCGGAGCCGAAAAATTACAAGATGGCATGGATGATGAGAAATGAAGACTTTTTTATGCTTCGCTGGGGTCAGACCGATTTTATCAGGAAGCACATCGCAGCCAACGCACATAGCTATGTCAACGGTTATTATGTGGGCTCGGAGTGCTACATTCCGGCGAAGGATTTTATCACTGCTTTGCCCGGCGCATCTTACCAATTTGGATTTCAACGGCAATGGATGTTTTATAAAAATTGGGGCAGGTTGCTCTACAATCCTGTTGAACCCGATGGAACATTTGAAAATGCCTTTGAAACTAAATTTCCGGGACATGGCAAAAAGTTGTTTGCAGCCCAGCAGATGGTGAGCAAGGTGCCACTGGTTTTCGGCTCGTACTGGAATGCCACCTGGGATTTTACCCTTTATTCAGAGGGAATGTTGACGTTGGTAGATAATAGAATGAAGGTATTTCCTGTAGCGCAAATGGCCACTAAAATCCCAATGGAACCGCACTATATGAGCATCCCGGAACTCATTTCCGGCGATGTATCGGCCACTGGGAAAATATCGCCATTGGTGTTGGCAGATTCGCTGGAGACATTCTGCCGTGATGCTATGGTAATCGTAGAATCCATTGACACGACCCATAATGTGGATTTGCGTTATGAGGTTTCAGATATAAATACCTGGGCAAATCTTGGTATATGCTTTTCAAACCGCCTAAGGGCAGCTGTTGAATACCATCGCTTTCAAATCTCCGGTAATAAGGAAGATAAAGCCAAAGCCATCGAATTACTCGAAAAGTCACTGGAGAATTGGAAGGAAGTAGTGCGCATCACTGAATTGGTTTACAATCCTGTGCCGTTAGTTCACATGAATAGCAATGACAATGCATTGTTTCACTGGTCGGTTTTTCAAAAGGATTTCGAGGAAGAGATTGAGAAATTGAAAGCAGATTAGTTTTAATCTAGTTCATTGTGTTTTCTATTCTATTAAGGCTTAGAAGTGAAAAAGATCAATCTGATGAGAATTAGTGGCATAATTAAATGGATTGGTTTCTTAACCATATTTTCAGCATGCGGCTACTTATTATCCGGGACTTGGGAAAATGATGATAAAAATTGGTCCAGAGCATATAACCAGCCACTACCAGATTCAATCAAAATAGTTAATTCATGGTATTGGAGATCACCCCATTGGACGTTGGAACAAGCTTTGTATTTTGAGATTGAATACAATCAGGGAGTTTTAGAAACCTTTCTTTCAGATCCCACAGTAGCAAATCTGGACTATAATGATACGGTGAATATTAACTTTTTTAATGATAAACCCGAATGGTTTCTTCCAAAGTCATTCGGCGAATATGAAATTTGGAAGGGAAACAAAGGTAGTTTTGATAACTTTTTTTTGTTTCTCGATAAACAAAGCCGTCACTTATTCTGGACTGATTATAAATTATAAAAGATCCGCAAATTTTCATTTTAACTCCTACCATCCCCCGTAGTTTTGTTCGACCAGTACTTTTTTTCACTGGTCGGTTTTTCAAATGGATTTTGAAGAGGCGATTGCCCGCTTAAAGGAGTAAACACGCGGTTGCTATAATTCTTAATTAATAGCGGACTTCACGGATCTGTTCGTATCGTTATCGATTCGCCGGGCGAAGTTTTTAAAATAAAGTTTTCACCATCGACGTTATATTCAATCCCTTCGATGGTTGGTTTTTGTCTTCCAAATGGATTTTTAAGGCGAAGCTCGCCACCTTTTTCTGAAAATATATCCACTTGTTTGACCAACCGGTTCTTCATCGTCGCTGAAACAAGAAAAGCTCCCTCCGTTCGCAGGCCTGAAAAACTGACATTTTTCCATGTGAACGGAACAGCCGGAAAAATCCGCACCGTTCCGGTATGACTCTGAATCAGCATTTCGTTAATGCCGGAGGCAAAAGCAAAATTCCCCTCTAGGGTAAATGGTCTGTAGGTAAAACTCGAATAGCCCTTCTTTTTTTGATCACCATTTGCATGGAAACTATTGGGCAGGCAGAAAGCTTCAGCAAAAATCCGAAGCGCCAGCATGGCCCCATCGCCATCAAATGCCCGGGCTTTGAGATTCCCCTCCCAGCTATAAGAATAACCACACCACATAGAAGGGCCTTTTTTATCCAGATTGATAATTGTCTTTTCAATGATGGCTTTATCTGCTTCGCCATTCGACATATCAATCAATCCCAATGGATGAATCGCCATGAGATGGGAGAAATGCCGGTGCGACTCAAAATAGGGGACGGACTGAGAAAATTTCAGACCTTCCTTCTCATCCACTGCAAAATCCGGCCACTCGGAGAGCGCCTTTTTCCACTGCGCCGCTTCATCATTTTTCTTAAGCTCCGTTGCGAGTTCCGCAGCTTTTGTGTAAGTCCAGCGTATGAACGCGAGGTCGTAGTTGGTGATTTCGTCAAACCAGGCCTTGCGGTCATTATTGAAGATTTCAGGACTTGAACTAAGCGGAAGCTTTCTCATGCCATTTTCTTCCGTCACAGAAAATTCATCAAAGAATGTCGCCACTTCACTGATCCACGGATAAGCTTTTTCTGATAGAAAAGTGGTATCCATGGTGTATCGCCAGTGCAAGTAAAAATGATGGCCGAGCCATGCCGATACGGAAGGTCCAAAAGAATACTGAATCCATCCGCCCATTGGATCTCCGGTCAATGTAGTGACGCCGGGGACATTTAATCCATTCGTTCCATAAAACTCGTTCG
Source organism: Cyclobacteriaceae bacterium (assembly GCA_041750735.1). GTDB lineage: Bacteria > Bacteroidota > Bacteroidia > Cytophagales > Cyclobacteriaceae > JAAUQL01. Next base: position 645 of record JBGSYX010000135.1, on the reverse strand, counting down.
TGTATTTTTTAAACGTATCCCTGTATTTCCAAAGCCAGTTGATATATCCTTCTTCCAGGTCGAGCTGGTTGCCGCTGTAGGCCGGCCAGTAACTCAACTGAGTGTTCAGGTCATGGTGAAAGTCGCCTTTCCATGGTGGTATTTTCCCGTCGTCGGCTGTCCAGACAGCCTGAAGTGAAATCGGCGGAGCGTCGTTTCTTGCCGCCGCGCCAAACTTATACATTTCCAGGTACCACTGTTTTTCCAGTACCGGATCGGGGATGGAAATAGTGGCTTTTCCCCAGTAAAGATTCCACCAGGTGGTGTGGGCTGAAAGCGACTTTTCAAATGAATCCTGAAGTGCTGACGTAACAACTGATGCTGCATCACGAGTCTTTTCCCAACCAGGAAATTCTGAACTGATGCTCCAGCAGCCGATCAGGTCATTTCCGTGTTTCTCCCATGACACATGGATTTGATACACAAATCCGCCCCAGCCTTTTTGAGTATAGGTGGAGGATTGGGTATTTTTAATCAATTCGCCTTGCTCATACCCCAGTCTGCTTATGTTTTGTCCGGTCACGGAATTGATGGCCTCTTTTTCTTTCTCCCCGCCCTGGTACACCGGAGGAACAAGGTTTGGCATCAGGTTTTCATCAAATCCTC
>JBGSYX010000134.1:0-4867 GCA_041750735.1 Cyclobacteriaceae bacterium | reverse complement strand
CGATGAAACCTTGTGGGTAGGAGGCACAATCATGAGCCACCCGTCGTGGGAATGCTTTATTGTCTGCCTTTGTCGGGCAAGTGATACAGATCGTGCGACAAAATTTTTTAAGGCATTGAAAATCTTAAAACCAGAGGGTCTTATTGGTGATGTTGATGACGGGCCCGAACAATTACCACTTGATGATATGGTCTTTAAAAATGCAATTCTGGACTTGCTACCTTCTAAGGAATTCGACCTGGTTATTTCCCATAATCCCAGCGGTGAATATACCAGACATCGCAGGCACGAAGAAGTTAGTAGGGCTGTAATTGAACTTTGGCACTCCGATAAAATTTCGACTGATGAACTTTGGACTTTTGCTTATGAGGATGGCGGAAAAGAATATTATCCCAGGCCAATAAGGCACGGCACTATTTGCCACGAACTCTCAAGCCAGATATGGCAGATCAAATACGAAATAATTACAGAAACCTACGGGTTTGACAAAAATAGTTGGGAGGCAAAAACAACACCCAGGATAGAATCATTCTGGCAATTTACAGATTCGAAGGAGGCCAAAACCTGGCTTAAAAATGGAGGTATTTTGAAATGAAAGTATTGGTATTATATGATTATCCACCCTCACCGGGAGGCCTCGCCACCCAAGGTGACCTTTTGTATAGGGGTCTACGTGAAATGGGCGTGGATGCTCACGCTGTGCATTTCGAATCGGCCCAGGAGAAAGAATGGTACTACCGATGGTTCGAGCCGGATGTGGTGGTCGGTGTAGGGTATTGGGGACACACTCCTCAATTGATACTGCATCCCCAACGATATGGTGTTCAACCCGTCCCATGGTTAGTCGCCGATGGATATATTGCGAACTACCAGGAGGTACTGAATGCTCTTCCTCTCATTCTAGTTACATCCAACTGGGTCAAGGAGATGTATGTCCGCGACGGGATCAGTGGAGATAAAATTGAAGTTTTACCGGTAGGTTGCGATACGGATTCCTTTGTGCCACATAGCAAGGATGATCCAAAAATTCTTGCGGTACGCGAAGCATTGGGAATTTCGCCTGATCAACTCATGATTCTCACTGTAGGCGGTGATGCCGCATCCAAAGGTTCGCAGGAGGTAATGCAGGCGCTAGCCATCATTGATTTAAAAGCACCAGATTGGAAGTACGTCTGTAAAGTTTGGCCACAACCACGCACCAAAGCACAAAATTTGCTCGATCTGGAAATGGCCACCCATTTGGGCATTGAAAAAAATGTCACCTACGCTACAAATACCATTTCTAGAAATTTCATGCCGTATCTGTTTGGAGCATGCGATATCTACGCAGCACCATCCAGGCTTGAAGGTTTCGGTATGCCGCAAGTCGAAGCAGGCGCCTGTGAAAAGCCTGTAATCAGCATTAAAGCCATGGGAATGCTCGATACATTGATCCATGGCGAAACCGCCCTACTGGCTAATGTCGCCAGGAAAATTGATGTGAAGGAAGTAATGCTGGGAGAAGAATCGGGATTTGCAGAAAAGCATAAAGTGAAATTTAAGGTGCCTCGGACGGTGGATTATCGTGCAAATGTCCAGGATATCGCCACGTATTTATTGGCACTTATGAATGATGCTTCGTTGCGTGAAAAAATGGGTAAAGCGGGCAGAAAACGTGTTGTAGAGCATTTTGATTATCGGGTCGTTGCAAAGCGGTTTGTGCAGCTAATGAATGATAAGCTGGGTATATACTGATATTGAATCCAAACATTTACATAAAGTGGATAAGCTCATGAAACGAACAGAAAACAAAGTAGTAATTGTTACAGGCGGCGCTTTAGGAATCGGGCGCGAAACGTGTCTTTTATTATCAGCAGAAGGTGCGATAGTCGCTGTAGCTGATATTCTTGACCAGGAAGGTCAGGAATTAGTTGAGGAAATTCACCAGTCAGGAGGGACGGCAAAATTCTGGCACCTTGATGTAACAAGTGAAATGGAAGTCAAAAAAGTCTATGTTGAAGTAGTCAGGGAATTTGGTAAACTCGATGCCACAGTAAATAATGCTGGAATTGCTGGAGCAGACAAACCAACCCACGAATTAACTGAAAAAGAATGGGATGCCGTTATGAATGTAAACGTTAAGGGAGTTTTCTTCTGTACTAAACATGCAATTCCTCACATGCTAAAAACAGGCAGCGGAAGCATAGTAAACCTTTCTTCAATTTACGGGTTAGTCGGAGCTGGAGATATACCACCATATCATGCATCAAAAGGTGCAGTCAGGTTAATGACGAAAAATGACGCCCTCATCTATGCAAAAGATAAAATACGCGTGAACTCTGTCCACCCGGGATTTATTTGGACACCTCTTGTTGAAGAGTTAGGTAAAAAAAATCCTGACTTCAGAAAACATCTTGACAGTCTGCACCCATTGGGACATGTTGGCGAACCGAGAGATATAGCTTATGGAATTCTTTATCTGGTATCCGATGAGTCAAAATTTGTTACTGGCAGTGAATTGGTTATTGATGGGGGTTATACCGCTAAATAGTGCCTGTATCTCAAAAAACGCCCGATATGATACGTTGTAACTCTCCCGGAAATACATCAAAAAAATGGTTTATGTGGACGTGCTGCATCCAATGGGAGTTTGTGGGAAGAACCAGATAATTAATTCTAAAAAGAATTAACACAAAGGTCATGCAATCCATAAACCGACAAGAGCTTAACCAAGCGAAACAGGCGGCGATAGAAGTTCTGATTCATAATGCCCAAGGTCCATACCATGGACTTCCACGTACTGCCGGTTGGGGTTATCCGGAACCATATACCAGGGATTTGATGTTTTCTATTTTTGGTGTTGCTGTTTCTGAAAATAAGCGTCTCCTGGATAGTACACGCAAGGTCCTGGAAACACTCGCCCAAAATCAGACAGAACATGGTCATATACCATCACTCGTGCACGACACGGACGATCGAGGTGCGAGCGATACCACTCCATTATTTTTACTCGGAGTTGGGATTTTCAGAAAAGTATCCGGAGAATCTGATTTTCTACATGAGGCCGCTGAAAAAGCCCAGGTATGGATGGATTATCAGAGCCCGTCAGACCGTACCCTGGTGGCGCAGCTACCAACCAGTGATTGGCGCGATGAACAGTGGGTCATTGGTTATGGTCTGTACGTAAACACAATCGTATATGGTTATTTGCGGTTGTTTGGCAAGCATGACAAGGCCAACCGGGTTCGTCATGCGATGAGTCGGTTTACCATCACAAGCGGCACCATGAATCATCATGTCCATGAAGGTTTGGTCGTAAAACACAAGCCTTATTATGCCCTGTGGTCATATAAAATTTACAACAGTGAACGATTTGATTTGCTTGGCAACAGCCTGGCCATTCTCACCGGAATAGCCTCACCTTTCAGGTCAGAGGAAATGATTACCTGGATCGAAAAGGAATGTGAAAATATGAAGGACAGAGGAATCCTGGCATTAGACCTGCCGCCAAACTTTTTCCCGTATATCCGACCACAAGATCCTGACTGGCTGCCGCGATATACTAATTACAATAAGCCGGGTGATTACCACAACGGTGGGATATGGCCATTTATTTGTGGATTTTATGTAGCCGCCCTTGTCGCAACTGGCAGATTTAGACTCGCCAGGGAAAAACTGATGACGCTAACCCAGTATATTAAATTATCAACAAGACCTGGCGTTGAATATGGGTTTAATGAATGGTTAAAAGCCCAGGATGGTAAGCCAATGGGGCAGGATTGGCAAACGTGGAGCGCCGCTCTTTACCTCTATGCCGCAAAATGTGTTGAAGAAGAAAGAACACCTTTCTTTGATGAGATGCGGGATCTCTAAATCTCGCAAAGATTGGTTCATTCAGTAGATACATGATCATCTACTTAACACCTTCTCATAAACGCTGAAATATCCGTGGATCATTTTTTCCCTGCTGAATTTTAAAGTTGCCCATTCTCTGCAATATTTCCGGTCAACCATTGGGATATGATTTACTGCTTCTACGGCCTCCTCTATGTTATTCACCAAAAATCCAGTCATTTTATCATGGATGATTTCAGGCATGGATCCCCGGTTAAATGCAATTACAGGAGTACCACAAATCATCGCCTCTGCGACACTAAGACCAAAAGGCTCATCAAAACTAATGGGATGTAAAAGCGCATAAGCTCCACCCAATAACTTATTTCGTTTTTCAGGCCCTGAATTGTTCACATAAACGATATCATTATTGTTGATGAATGGCTTTACTTTCTGTTCGAAGTAATCCTGATCCTGGATCAAGCCTGAAATGATCAGTTTTCTATTTGATTTTTTAGCAATTTGAATAGACTCATATACCCCTTTTTCCGGATGAATTCTGCCAAAAAAAAGAAGGTAATCATCCGCTTCCGCATTGAAAGTAAATTCATTGAGATTTATTCCATTGTACACCGTAGCGATATACTTTAATTCTGCATTCCGATCGGAATTACTTATTGAAACATAAAAACCGTCGTCATTGTATTTCTTATAAACCGGGAGAATCTTTGGTGAAGAAAAGCCATGTATGGTTGTAATGATTGGAGTTTTGATCAGCCGGGAATAAGTCAATGGAAGAAAATCAAAATTATTATGAATTAAGTCAAATTCATCGGCACGTTCCATCAGGTGGCTGATGTGAAGACACTCGGCTACTTTAGGATCGGTATCATGATCCTCTGCGTAAGGTCGTTCACATACGGCGGCTAATTTGCCTTTTGTAAATGAATCCCCTGTGGCAAAAAGTGTTACATCTACCCCTCGCTTCACCATTCCCTCAGCGATGTTAGAAGCTACCTGTTCCCATGGGCCATATTTACTTGGAGGAGTCCGC
>JBGSYX010000133.1:0-1637 GCA_041750735.1 Cyclobacteriaceae bacterium | reverse complement strand
AAACTCATGTTTATCCTCCTGGGACTTCTTGTTGCGGGCGGTTTTGTCGCTTTTGGAACGGAGAAACCACGCCCTTCCGCTCGCGAGGGAATTTTTGATTTGAGAGAGTGGGATTTTCAACGTGCTGGCTCGCTCAATTTGGATGGTGAATGGAATTTCTATTGGAAGCAACTGCTCGATCCAAAACAGCAAGCGAACCATTCTAATGCAGCAAAAGTATCTGTTCCCGGTCTGTGGCGAAATTACCATATTGATGGCAAAAATTTGCCGATGTATGGCTATGGCACTTACGAAGTTAAAATTCTTCTTCCTCCTTCCGTCACAAAACTCTCCTTTGAGATTGGATACATTATAAGTTCAGCAGCGGTCTACTGTAATGGCAAGGAGATCTACCGTGGCGGCACAGTAGGCATTGATCAAAAATCAGCCGTCTCTGGTTTTCAAATGGAGGTGGTCAGCTGCGAAACAGATACAGGGGAAATGGATCTTCTCTTTCATGTTTCCAATCACCATTTTTTCTCACAAGGTGTTTTCAAAAAACTGATTTTTGGTCTTGAAGATGATATTAAAATTCGCCATCAAAGAGAGCATTATGGCAACGTTATGATCATGGGGTCTTTGCTTGCTATGGCTCTTTATCATTTTGCACTCTTTGCTTTAAGAAGAAATGATAAAACCCCATTGGTCTTTGGTTATATCTGCTTTGCACTCGGAATTTATACAATTCCGACCATCCACGCTTTTTCGGCGATCAATCCACTCTGGGACGGTGAAGTGTGGTGGCGCTTTTACCATATAGGGTGGTTTTTAGGTGGCGGTGGGTTTGCTCTCTATCAGTATCTGCTTTTTCCTGAGGATTATCCGAAAAAAATGGCATGGGGAGCCTTTCTTTTTAGTATAGCCGCCTGTATACCAGTACTTATATTTTCGATCAGAACCTATCAATGGCTTGGCCCTGTCACTATCCTCATCGACCTTGTTCTTATCAGTACCTGCATTTTTGTTAATATGAAATCGATTGCCAAAAAACGTGAAGGGGCTCTGATTTTCTTTACCGCCATTGTCGTGATGATTCTAACGATTTTCAACGACATTGCGGTGACAAATAATTTGCTGTTGCAAACAACCTTCCTTGCAAATTATGGCGTGCTTTTCATGGTGCTCGCTCAGTCTTTTTTACTTTCGCGCAAATTTTCCTTGTCTTTCGTAAAGGTTGAAAACAGTGAGAAAAAAATCAGACAGCTTAACGAGGACCTTAAGGAGCAAGAACAGATTCGAACCATGTTTTTTCATAATACATCGCATGAACTGCGCACACCGCTCAATGGTATTCTTGGTTTTATCGAATTGATGCAGGTTGGCTATTACGGCAATCTTCCCCGCCGTTCAGTAGAGCAGCTTTTAAAAATCAAACATCTGGCTATTTCGCTGAGAAATCAGGTCAATACCATCCTTGACTTGGCTAAATCCAAACGAGGGGAGATGTCTCTCGTCAATAGTATGATTCCTCTTAATGAAATCGTCGAGGAGTCGAGGCTGCTAGCAGAGGGACTTCTGACCAAGGGGTCAGACCTCTCCTTTAGCTTAAATACGTCATGGGATCAGGCGCTAGAAAGCCCAACATTCATAAATGATAG
>JBGSYX010000132.1:0-1893 GCA_041750735.1 Cyclobacteriaceae bacterium | reverse complement strand
GGTGGAGCCAGTTCGCTACATGGGAGCGATGCTATAGGAGGGAGCATTCATCTTAGCTCTATCCCCAGATGGACAAATGGTACAAATGTCCAGTTACGTCAGGACTTCGGCAGCTTTGGTAATGTATTCACCGGCGCTCGGATTGAAACCGGTAATGGTAAGTGGGAATCGAAAACGGCAGTTTTCAACAAAGTATTGAAAAACAATTTTCACTATACAATTCAGGATCGCATTGGCGATGAATACGAGGTGGAGCAGGAAAATGCATCATTACATAACTACGCCCTACTGCAACAATTCCATCGGAAAATTGCTCAAAATGGCCATTTCGCCATCAAAGGTTGGTATGGCAATAATTATCACCAGGTACAACCGCTCATGGTCGTAACGCCGGATCAACCGCAAGTTGGTGATGAAATCGTGGACAGAAACCTCCGACTTATCGCCTCCTACGATCACTATTTCTCCAAAGGCACACTGCAGGCTGCAACAGGCTACGTGTGGGATTACCAACTATTTAATCAAACTGATCTGATTGAGACCAGGCGCATTTTTGCAGATATCCAGCAGGATTGGAATTTTACCGAAAAAACGGCAATCAGAGTTGGTGGCAACACAACCTATATTGATCCGGAAGTTCATTCATATACTGCTAATGCTTCAGAGTGGCGCGGAGACGTATTTATTTCCGCCAACCATGAGTTGATCAGGAACTGGCAATGGAACTTGAATTTGCGCAAGACATTCGTTCCATTCACAGCGTCGCCTGTGGCGCCATCTCTGTCAACCAGCTACCGGATCACCGCCAGACGGATTACACTTGTTACGCGTGCCCAGGCAGAAAGGAGTTACAGGATACCCACATTCAACGACCGCTATTGGGGAAATTTGGCAAGGACCGACCTGGAGTCGGAGAATGGTCGGAGCTATGAAGTAGGACAAAACGCCCTGATCGGATATGGAAAAAGCACTTTTGAAGCCGACGTTTCGATTTATACCATGAATGTGGATAACTGGATCGCATGGAAGCCAACAGGCAACCTTTGGCGACCCTTCAACCTAAAAGAAGTTAATGCCTCTGGTATTGAAATCACAAGTAAATACAAGAGGATAATAGAGAATGGCTCATACGGAATTGGCGGAATGTATGCTTTCAATGACACAAAATTGCTTCAGGGAATTTCAGACGATGATCCGTCCGTTGGATATCAACTGCCTTATACACCTAAACACAGGGCAGTGGTATTTGCCGATTTGACTATAAAAAACTATCGTTTTTCCATGAACAACGCCTTTACCGGATCGCGCTTCGGTATGGATGTACGTACCAATAAACTGGTGGCATTTAATCGATTGGACATCACCGCAGCAAAGAATTTTTTCCTTAGGCAAAATGCCATCTCAATCGAAGCACAGGTACTCAATGTTTTAGATGTAGCCTATCAAAACGTGGAGGGATACGCCATGCCCGGTAGAAATTATTTACTCAGCATCAACTTTTTTATTCATAATTAATCAAACAGCTACTCATGAAAAAAATTACATTTCTTTCAATGTTGACCGGACTGTCAGCTATCATATTTATTAGTTCTTGTGATAACAGTGGTGGTGATGAAATCGCCGATAAAACGGGTGCTATCGTTGTCAATCAAGGTAATTTCAATCAAGGTAATGGAACACTTTCCTTGTACGATGAAGAGTTAAAAACTATAACGAACGACGTCATTGGCCAGGCTAATTCAGGAGCCACGCTGGGTTCTATCATTGAATCTGTACAACAGCGTGATGGGGAGGGTTATATAATTTGTAATTCAGCTGACAAGATTGAATTCATAAGTATGGATGATTTTAAATTCGTCGATAACCCCGTCACCAACATCACCTCACCAAGGT
>JBGSYX010000131.1:0-4945 GCA_041750735.1 Cyclobacteriaceae bacterium | reverse complement strand
AAGGCCGGAAATGATCGCTGGTTTTTGATCAAATTCCAGCACAATCACCGTGATATATCGATCGGGCTGCTGAACGGGCAATATTATATTAGTAAAAACTTCGTTTTGGCTAAATGCCAATGGTACCTGCGACTTGTCACTCAACACCCAGGCTTTTACTGGTTTTGTTGATATACCCGTAACGGGGAGTTGATGATTGAATGGCCAGTTGAAGACGTGGAGGTACAGCCTGTGTTTGCCATCAGCATCTGTTTTATAAGTGATTTTTCCCCAGTCGTGCTGGTCACTTGGTAAATCAAATGCCTGGCTTCCGTAAATCGATTCACCGTTTACTCTAAGCCAATCGCCCATTTCAATGAGCCGTTGTGAAATTTCATATGGAACATCGCCATTGTACTTTGGGCCAATATTCAGCATAAAGTTCCCGTTGAGGCTCACGTTGCTAATGAGGTTTTGCAGTAGTCTGGTGGTCGATTGCCATTGTGTATCGCCTGAGTGATAGCCCCAGGAATGAGCCACTGTTCCCGGTGATTGCCACGGATAGTCGAGCTTTGTGCTGCCAAACTGGTTATCGCCCAGCGTACGGAAATCTATATCACTGTCTTCCTCCACCGAAAGGCCTAGTCTGGAGTTTACAAGACATTCCGGTTGCAGTTCACGGATAAGACTTTTTAGTTGCAGAAGTTGCTCTTTCGTCACGATGGTCTGTGAATGATGAATCCACATGTCGAACCACATAATGTTGATCGGCCCATAGTTGGTTAGCAATTCGCGCATCTGGGGTATTACCTTCTCCTGCCAATAACGATCATACTGTTCTGTGGTGATTTTGTAAATTTCCTTATTGTGGTCCCAACCATAAGGGTGCTCCCAGTCGACCCAGTGTGAATAATACAACCCGAGTTTCAACCCATGTTTTTGGCAGGCTGCGGCCAGTTCCTTTACAATATCACGGCGTGGATTCGTATGATCAACGATGTCATAATCAGAGACCTTGCTATCCCAAAGCGCAAATCCGTCATGGTGCTTAGCCGTGAGGGTCACGTACTTCATACCTGCCTGCTTTGCCAGTATCACCCATTCCTCAGGGTCTATAGTATCCCAGTCGAACCGGTCGAGAAGCGTGAGGTATTCTTCTTTTTCAATGCGATTTCGGTAATAAATCCATTCGGCATAATCATTGTCATTGCGCAATTTTTCGCCCTTCCAATAGCCTTCTGCGCCGCTGTAAACTCCCCAATGTATAAACATGCCGAAGCGTTCATCAACGAACCATTGGGCGCGGTCGTTTATCTGCGATTGGGCAAGAAGGATCGAGGAACTAAGTAGGATATAGATGGGGGCAAAACCGTATTTTAATATTCTCATAATAATGGGAGTGGATTTCCTTATACTTTTAAAAAAAATGATTCAACTCCCATAAAATTAAAAATATAATGTCCGTTCTCAAACGACTGAATGCAAATTACCGATGAGATCATTTCAATTGTAGATTGGGAAAAATGTTAAATGAACCAAGGACAGAGCGGGATGGAGTTTTAGCATATTTATCTCATATTTATAGTAAATATAGCATGTTCAGCCTTATCGACTTTTTATGATCTAATCAAAACCGAATGAAACAACTACTATTTTTTATCGCCTTCTTTGCTGCGTGTAGCCCGGAAAAACCTTCCGGCCTGTTTGCACCAGCGCAACTAACCTGCGAATATTTAAATGATCCGTCAGTCGTAGATGTTGCCAACCCGCGTCTTGCATGGATCAATACCACTCAGGAAGGCATAAGCGGCCAAAAACAGACAGCGTGGCAAATAAGAGTTTCTACTTCAAAAGAAAGCCTTCAAAATCCGGATTTATGGGATAGTGGTAAAATAGAATCGGACCAATCCACTCGCGTAGAATATAGCGGACATCCTTTGGCGAGCCGACAGGAATGCTGGTGGCAGGTGCGCGTATGGGATAAAGACGGCAATGCATCTTCCTGGAGTGAACCAGGTTTTTGGCGTATGGGATTGTTGCAAAAATCTGACTGGACTGCCCATTGGATCGGAGCTCCCTGGCAAGGGGAAGAAGCATTGCCCAAACCAGCCGGTCCTCCAAATGCTCGTCCTGAAACATTCGGACCACCGGCGCCAATGTTGCGGAAAGACTTCGCAATATCCAAAGAAATAGAAAAGGCCACCGCATTCGTCACCGGACTTGGGTATTTTGAATTTTATGTGAATGGCGACAAAGTAGGTGATGATCTGCTCGTTCCGAATCAAACCAATTATGGGAAAAGGCCAAATATTGAAACCTCCTACATCAACCTCAGCGATAACTTCCGGAAGTACAAAGTAATGTATCTGGCCTATGACATCACAGGGAAGTTGAAGAACGGTGACAATGTTATAGGCGCCATTCTCGGAAACGGTTTCTATAATCCTGCCAAGTTCTGGTGTGAAGGCTATGGGACTCCACGATTCTTAGGTCAGCTCCATATCACCTACACCGATGGAACCGAGGAAATCATTGTCAGTGACGAAACCTGGAAAATTGCCAAAAGTCCCATACTCCGTGACATGGTGTATTATGGCGAAGTCTATGACGCAAGGGAGGAGCAGCAAGGCTGGAATGCTGCCGGATTCGACGATGCTTCCTGGGAAAGCGTAGCATTGAAACAGGCACCTTACGGCGAGTTAGTTGCTCATACTGCCAACCCCGACCGCGTGACGAAGCGATTGAATCCCGTTTCTATCGAAAAGATCGGAGATGGTAATTATAAAGTGGACTTTGGACTGGAGATCTCGGGCTGGGTCAAGCTGATCAATGTGAATGGCCCTGCCGGTCACCAGATCGACATCACTTTCAATGCCAACGAATATTCAGGCGATAACACCTATATCTGCAGCGGCAATGGCCCTACTACCTATGCACCACGATTCAACTGGTTCGTATTTAGCGGTATTGAAATTAAAAATTGGCCGGGAGAACTTAAGCCCGAAAATCTGGTCGCAGAAGCCGTGAACACTTACATAGAGCCTTCAGCTACTTTTGAAACATCAAATTCGTTATTTAACCAGATTAACACCATTTGGCAGCGCAGCCAACTGGATAACATGCACGGCGGCATTGCCAGTGATTGTCCACATCGTGAACGCTCGGGCTACACCGGCGATGGTCAGGTAGCCTGCCCGACCGTTATGGCCAATTTCGATGCGAAGAATTTCTATCACAAATGGGTTCAGGATATGTTCGACGCCCAGAATGTCGAAACTGGTTATGTTCCCAATGGAGCCCCATGGCAGCCCGGCTGTGGGGGAGGAGTGGCATGGGGCGCGGCTATCTGCATCATACCCTGGGAATTTTATCAAAGCTATGGCGCCCTCGATATGCTTCAGGATAATTATGAAGGGATGAGCGAATACGTCCGATACATGCAGACATGGGTCGATGCCAGCGGTATTATGTTTTCGCAGCGCAAAAACCTGTCGGGTGAAGTTCTCAAATGGTTCAACCTGGGCGAATGGGTAGCTCCCGGCGCTACGGTACCTGATGAATTGGTACATACTTTCTATTTTTGGTACTGTGTCGATATTGCGGCGAAGACAGCACGGATTTTGGGGAATGACGCAGCCGCAACCCTTTACGGGGAATTGGCCGAAAACACGAGGAAGGCGTTTCACAAAAGGTTTTACGACCCCGCAACAGGTTCCTATGGTGATGGAGGCGGGAATATTTTCGCTCTGAAAATGGGAGTTCCGGAAGACCAATATCTCAAAGTAACAACAGCCCTAAAAAGCAGTATTGCAGCAAGCGATGGTCATTTAGACACCGGAATATTTGGAACACGGTTTTTCTTTGAAGTTCTGGCCGAAAACGGTATGAATGACCTCGCTTATGAAGCGCTTAATAAAACTACTGAACCGAGTTTTGGACATTGGATCGAGCTTGGCTCCACCACGTCCCGCGAGCAATGGAGTGAAGCTGGTTCGCATAACCATCCTATGTTCGGAGGTGGGCTGGTATGGCTGTACAGAAATCTTGCAGGTATGAAGGCAGATCCGGAGAAGCCCGGTTATCGGCATATTATATTCAGACCCCAGGTAGTCGGCTCACTGGATTTCGTGACCTATAAAAACGACACACCTTACGGAGAAGCTGGCATTACCTGGAGGCTGGAAAATGCCCAATTATCAATGGATATTACTGTGCCCATTGGCTCGACCGCAACAGTTTATATTCCGGCATCAGAAGGAGATAAAGTAACAGAAAGCGGATCCGATGCCCGTTTGGCTGATGGAGTTAACTTTCTTCGTAATGAGGATGGGTACAGCATTTTTGAAGTACAGAGCGGAAGCTATGGGTTTAAAGTGAATTAGACACCGGAGCGCCGGTTGCTTAGAATTAGAAATCCCACTCTGGTCTAAAGGTCTTCCGATGACGTGTTTAGTTTTAATCAAAAAAAACATAATAAATGGCAAAAATCCCGGGACCAGCCTGCCTTGAACTTGATTCAGGGTTCCGGGGTCTGCGTGAGTTTTGCGAAATGGAAATGTCATCTCAATTTGTGCGTTTTGTAAAAATGTTTTGTCTCGCTGGGACCAACTCGCTAAGACCAATTGAGGGCGTTCATGCCAAAAAATACATCTTCAGTGCTCCACGATTCTTCACCTCCACCTGGCCGCGGTATAAGCATGGATATTCATCTTTGATGAGTTGGTAGGTGGTTTTGGAAAGATTCACCATGCCTGGGGCTGACTTCGCTTCCATGCGGGAGGCAATATTTACGGTATCACCCCAGATGTCGTACTGCCATTTTTTTGTACCAACAATACCGGCTACGACAGGGCCTGTATGAACTCCTATCCTAATCTCAAAGTGAATTAATTCATCTGGTAATTTTGACACATTGCCTACCAAATCAATGATTTCCTTTGCAGCCTGGATCACACTTTTAGCGTGA
>JBGSYX010000130.1:0-13201 GCA_041750735.1 Cyclobacteriaceae bacterium | reverse complement strand
AGAAAGCTTGTTTTTTGTCATATCGATTGCAATTACATGCTTGTCGTCCGTGATCCGCACATCAAATATCCGTGGTCGGCTATAGGGCTTCAGATTGCTGGCAACCATAAATGTCCCCACCATTCCCAAAGCAGCGAGCAGTACCGTAAGCTCAAATGTGATAGGGATGAATGGTGGTAAGGAGGCGTGGTTTTTCCCTCCAATGATCATAGGCCAGTCAACGCCGAGCATTAAAAACTGCATGGTGAGGGCCAGCGTAGTACCAAGGGCGCCAAACATAAAAGCTGCTTTTGGCAAGCGCGACCTTTTGTATCCGAGCACATCATCAATACCGTGAATCGGGAATGGGCTATAAACCTCATGTATTTTCACATCGGCCTTGCGCAGGGCTTTTGCCCCCTCAAGTGCATGATGATCATCGCCAAAAACCCCAAGAATAAATTTTGTTCCCTTCTCCATCTATTTAAGCCCTTTTTTAGAAGTTGAAGATGATTTTATGATTCCTTTCACTTCGGCCATGTTGATGACTGGGAAGAACTTGGCAAACAGGAAGAACGCGGTAAAGAAAAATCCAAAGGTGAAAAGGTAGTCTCCGATATCATAAAATGTCGGTGTAAACATAGCCCAGCTGCTCGGCAGATAGTCGCGGTGCAGGGAGGTAACAATAATGACGAATCGCTCGAACCACATTCCTATATTAACGACAATGGATAAGGCAAACGTGGCCCACAGGCTTGTCCGTATTTTTTTGAACCAGAATAATTGGGGTGAAATCACATTACACGTCATCATGGTCCAGTATGCCCACCAGTATGGTCCTGTTGCTCTATTGAGGAAGGCGTATTGCTCAGCAGGAACACCTGAATACCATGCCATAAATAACTCAGTGAGATAGGCAATGCCCACAATCGAACCCGTAACAATTATGATTATATTCATGAACTCGATATGCTGGATGGTGATATAATCCTCCAGCTTATAAACCTTTCGGGTAATGAGCATAAGAGTAAGTACCATGGCGAATCCTGAGAAAACGGCCCCTGCAACAAAATAAGGTGGAAATATAGTGGTGTGCCAGCCGGGAATTACCGACGTAGCAAAGTCGAAGGATACAATTGTGTGAACTGATAAAACAAGAGGTGTGGCCAAACCAGCCAAAATCAGTGAGACTGATTCATACCTTGACCAATCTTTTGCACCCCCGGTCCAGCCGAAACTCAATGCGCCGTAAACCGCAGCTGAAATCCTGTTTTTAGCCCTGTCGCGAATGGTAGCGAAATCAGGAATTAGTCCAATATACCAAAACACCAATGATACGGTGAAATATGTCGTGATGGCAAACACGTCCCAAAGTAAGGGGCTATTAAAGTTTACCCACAGGGAACCGA
This sequence comes from Cyclobacteriaceae bacterium, assembly GCA_041750735.1. Lineage (GTDB taxonomy): Bacteria > Bacteroidota > Bacteroidia > Cytophagales > Cyclobacteriaceae > JAAUQL01. The sequence continues at coordinate 11,813 of JBGSYX010000130.1, read as the reverse complement.
AGGTATTTGGCAGTGGTAATACCCAGTAAAATCCAAGCCACAACCTGCCCATGTGAACCAGGGGAAAGAATGCAGCGCAAATAACAGCGAAGATGGTCATGGCCTCTGCCGCCCTATTGATGGACATACGCCACTTTTGCCTAAACAGTAAAAGAATGGCAGAAATCAATGTGCCGGCGTGACCAATACCGACCCACCACACGAAGTTGGTGATATCCCAGGCCCATCCGACGGTCTTATTGAGACCCCACATGCCGATACCGTCCCATAAGGTATAAAACAATGTATAGGAACCTACAGCCAGTAAGGAGATCGAAACAGCCAGTGCCATGTACCAGGTCCTTGGCGGACTGGCCTCAACCCTGATACAAATGTCATGGGTTACATCGCCGACTGTTTTTCCTCCGGTAACTAATGGTGTACGTACCGCTGAAACTACTTCCATATTTATGATGCGTTTTCTTCTTTATTTCTCACTTTAGCCAAATACCACACATTCGGCCTAACGTTTATTTCCTCCAACACATTATATGCCCTGTGTTCATGTATTTCCTGCATTTCTCCCTTATCCTTAACCTGCAGAAGTTTTGCAATTTTGCTTTCCGGATCGCGGATATCGCCAAATACAATGGCTTCTGTCGGACAGGCATTGGCACAGGCAGTAGTGACTTCACCATCCATCACAGGGCGTCCTTTCTTTTTGGCTTCCAGCTTGCCGTATTGAATTCGTTGGATGCAGAATGTGCATTTCTCCATGACACCTCGTGATCGAACAGTGACATCTGGATTCAACACCATTTTTCCGAGGTCGTTATTCATGCCTGAATTATCCGGAAACTTCACATTGTCATGGTATTTGAACCAATTGAATCTTCTTACTTTGTATGGGCAGTTGTTGGCGCAATATCTTGTACCGATGCACCGATTGTAAACCATCTGGTTCAGTCCCTCAGTACTATGCGTAGTCGCAGCAACCGGACAGACCGTTTCGCAAGGCGCGTTATTGCAATGCTGGCACATCATCGGCTGGAAAGTGACTTCGGGATTTTCCGCGGCAACTTCTAAATCTCTGTTTGATTTGGCCGTTTTTTCACTGCTATAATACCTGTCGATTCTAATCCAGGTCATTTCTCTACGGTTCAGAACTTCTTCCTTGCCAACTACCGGAACGTTGTTTTCTGCCTGGCAAGCAACGCTACATGCGCTGCAACCTGTGCAAGAATTCAAGTCGATTGCCATGTTCCAATGGTGATTTGGATAGTTATGTCCTTTCCAAAGTGAGATTTGCCTTGGTTTCAGTTTGCCGTCTATCACTTCATCACCGAGCGTTTTCTCCAATTCGGTACTTGCTGCGAGTGCCGGCCTGTGGAATGCGTGTTCCGGATGATTGACATAAGTGTCTAATGTCGTCTCCTGAACAACGAAATCGCGGTTCATGAACGTATGATGTGTCTGAGTATGCGCGACACGCGTAGCCAAATCTGTTTTGGAAACCTGGATATTGTCGAATCTGGCTAATACAGGTACTCCCGCTGTCTCCGTGATAAGTGGAAATGCATTCACTCCAATACCCGTACCAACACGGCCTGCTTTGGTGCGTCCGTAACCCAACGCAAGTCCAACGGTACCACGCGCTTGACCGGGCTGTATAATCGCCGGCAATGTTATTATCTGATCGCCAACCTGCAAATTGAGTTTTACAGTATTTCCTTCGCTTACTTTTATGCCAAGGTCATTGGCCATGGCCTGGCTTATGGTGAGGTAATTGTCCCAGCAAGCTTTAGTGATCGGATCGGGTGTTTCCTGAAGCCATGGATTGTTTGCCTGTGAACCGTCGCCAAGGGCAATGGTTTCATAAAGTGCCAGTTCAAGGCTTTCATTGGACGTTTTGTAGGTTGAGGAAATGGTAGAAACTGCTGCTTCGAGGTTTCAGCTAAATACGATCATCTCCAGGGTCATTGGCCGGGCCTCAATGGAATAAACTCCATCATGAAGGCATTGGTCAAAAAATGTCTGGAAATCCAGTATTTTATTTTGGGTACCAAAGAGGTTGGTCTGCCAGTAATTTATAATGTATTGATAAAAATCTGTCGTTGCAGCGCCTGCCCAAACCAAGAGTGACTCCTGCGCTTGACGAGTCTTGAACAATGGTGAAATTACGGGCTGACAAAGGCTGTATTCACCTTCCACCGGATTGGCGTCATTCCAAGATTCAAGATAATGGTGATCCGGTGCTACAAATTCTGCCAATGTGCTGGTTTCATCGTCTCTATCTGCGGTACTTACTTTTAGAGCCACAGACGAAAGTGAGTCGGTAATTTTAGCTCCAAGGTAATGATCATAGACTGGGTTGCAATTAAGGAAGATAACTCCCTGTATTTTTCCTGTAGCCAAGTCGTCAACGAACGTTTTCATTTGTTCGTCATTTCCCTGTCTAAAGTAAGTTGGGGTTTTCAGGTCGATGGTGGTGCCGATATTTTCCAGGAGGCTGTTGATTGCATTTACCACAACCTGAACATTTGCATCATTACTTCCGCTTACGACAAGCGATTTGCCGCGATTTTCCCATAATTCATCTGCTGCTGACTGAAGATGATCCGCAGTAACTGAAGATGATCCGGATGTGGCTACTCCTGCCTTCGCGGCGAGAATATTGTATAAAGATAAAACCAGCAAGCCTTCCGATGAAGGCTTCACAGGTGTGCGATAGTCTGCGTTTGCCCCGGTGAGCGAGAGGTTTGATTCGAAATGGTACAACCTCGACATCTTTTTCTTTCCAAAGTCGAGCTTGCGGTTCTTCATAAAGTCATTGCTGAATTTATTCGGATTGATCCATGTGCCCAGAAAGTCGGCGCCGAAGCTTACCACAACATGTGCCCTGGAGAAATCATAATTAGGAAGCACTGCTTTCCCAAATGACACCTCATTGGCCTTAACAATGCCAAAGGAAGAAATGGGGTCGTACATCACATGTTGAGTACCAGGGTATTTGGCGATAAATTCTCCAATAACCGCCTTTGTAGATGGACTCAGGATAGTTTTGCTGACAATTCTGATCTGACCTCCTGAGGCGACAATATTTTCGAGCTTTAATTTTATCTGGGTATCGAGCACAGTCCATTCGACCGGTGTACCTCCGGCAAGTGGTCCGGAAAACCTTACTTTATCATATAGGGACAATACGGACGCTTCTGTCTGGGCATTTGTTCCTTTTCCTGTGACTTTTGAAAGTGAGTTAGGTTCAATTTTTATCGGACGGCCTTCGCGTGTTTTTACTACAACACTGCAATAATTGCCCCCGTTCATGTAGGTGGACGCGTAATAGTTCGGGATTCCCGGATCTATTTCCTCGGGTTTGTTCAAGTAAGGAATCGCCTTTCTGATTGGCGCTTCGCAGGCAGCGAGTGACGCAGCAGCAACACTGAATCCCATTAGTTTTAGGAAATCACGCCTGGTACTTCCGCTATCTTCCTGGAGCACCCCTTCTTTATATGGGAGGTCCTGGGGAAACTCTTTACTGGCATATTTAACAAAATCCGGGTGGTTGGTCAGTTGCTCGACCCCTTTCCAGTATTGTTTTTTATTTTCTTTCATAAATAGTTTGCTGCGATTTACTAAGTATCGTGTTTGCTATATGACTAATAGTGGCACTTAGAACATTCTAATCCACCAATATCTTCTACTACCATCGGTTTTTTTGAAGTCTTCGAATGAAGTTCTGACAACCTGTCGTAGTAGCCATTATCTACTTTAATTTCGGTTTTCCTATGGCAATCGATACACCAGCCCATAGTCAGATTAGCATCCTGCTTCAATACCGTCATGGTTTCGACTGCACCATGACATGTCTGACAGGTAATTCCTCCAACATTGAAGTGCTGAGCATGGTTGAAATAGGCCAGGTCTGGTAAATTATGTACCCGAACCCATTGAATAGGCGTGTTGGACTCTTTGGCCGCAAATATCTTTTGTATTTCAGTTGATGCCGTTGTAGCTCCGGTTATTTTCAGAATAGAGCTATGGCAGTTAAGACAAATATTGACCGATGGGATGTTTGCGCTTTTACTAACCCGGACGCCCGTATGGCAATAGTTACAATCAATTTTAAAATCACCAGCATGAACTTTATGTGAAAAAGCGATAGGCTGCGTAGGCGCATAATTTTGCTGTACACCTATGCCGAAAAGCCCGTCTATGACCGTTTTTATAACTAAAGCTGTAAATATAAAGGTGACAATCCATATGAATCCAGGACTCCTGATGTAATGACCGATTTGAAACCTCTGGAATACTACTTCCTGATCTTCCGGTGAAAGCGAGGCTTTTTGTTGGAGGTATCGCGTAAGTACTGATACAAGAATGAAGAGTACCACTAGTATCATTATCAATACCAACAAGAGTATAATGAGAAGAACTACCAGCGTGGTTTTCGAAAGAATGCTCTCTTGCTGGGGAGTTACTCCGGCAGCTGGGCTTGCTGCTGCCACGGCAACCGGTGGCCCTTTTATAGTCTCACTTTTTATGTATTCAATAACCGCCATTTTTTCCTCATCGGAAAAATCAAAGGAGGTCATCAACGTATTATTGTATTGTTTGTACAGCGCTACAGCGTATTCATCACCGCTTTGAATCACTTTTTGCGAGTTGGCTATAAATGCCTTGATCCATTCCACAGATCTTCGCTCATACACATTGGCAAGGGCGGGACCAACCTTCTGCGAATGAATATCATGACAAACCAGGCAGTTGTTTTTAAAAAGCAGTTCACCTGCTGCAACCATTTCTACATTCAATGCACTGGTGGAAGCTGTCGCTGTGGTATCCTGCGCCTGCACATTTGAATGGAATGAAATCAAAAAAATAGAAGCGATAATAAGGAGACCGCTTCTAAGTTTTATGGGTATCGACATATTGTTTTCTTTTTTCGGCAATATTCCCTAAGGGTATTTTTGAGAGGCACAAATGTAATATCCGTTCTTTTCTTTTCAAACTTGAACCAAAAACTAATTGGGTATTTTTCAAGCCGATACGATTTTCTTGTATGACGAATATCAGTTTTCAGGCCTGATATAGATCATCCGGCAACCCATTTACCTATATATCCATTAAAAGTCTTAAGGTAGGCTTTCCTCCTTTAGCCCGTATTTTACCTCGAATACCGGCTTAGAGCCTGTATTTTTTGGTGCTTCTGGAAGAGCCGGGACCACTTGTATTTGCGTGGTATCGCTGGAATTTTTAAGGTATTGGGTTATTTGCGATATCCTGAGGGCAGAATTAATTTTATAAAGAGAATCTAAAGTAGCCTGGTTAACCATGCTCAGACAGGCATCTTCGAGAGCAACTGAGTCAGTCTTCGACAATTCTTTGACGAATAGCTTAAATTCGTCCTTATTTTGGCCGCTGTCTTTTCCAGTCTGCTGAAAGAACATTTTACCAATCTCCACAACTGCTAACTCCTTCTTTTCCAGATCAGGATCATTAAAATATACCAGGTCAATTTCCAATTCCGGCTTCAATCGCTCCAATTCCAGCAGCAAGGTGAGTTGATTTTTTTTATCGGAAGTGAGCACGGTGTCCAAATAATCGTATTCAATGGACTCAATTTGCTTTGAATCGGCATCTAGTAACCCGGCGAGTAGTTTTCCAGGTGCTGCGACCGCCTTTAATATCAGGTTTTTAAAAACATTCCAGATTATCTTGCCAAAACTGACCTGGGGATATTTCAGATCGCCCCGGACAGGTAATTCCAGGGTAATCACACCGTCCTTATCTTTCAACAGAAAGAGAGCGAATTTCAGCGGCAGATCATATAAACCTCCGCCTTTATTGCCCAACTCTACATTGTGAATGATGAGTTTGTTCTCGCTGGTGATAATACCTTCCCGAATATCCGTGTGAGCCTTGTAATACATATCACCGTACAAAATTGGAAATCCCATGTAGTAGCGCGAATATATATTCAGGTCGCTAAGCATGAAATCGGTGATCGTGTAATCCAACGTGAGGTCCATGGGGTTAATCGGATTGAAGCCCGCCGAGGCTACAAGTTTTCCATGATTGTTAAGACGCATGGATGAATACAATTCTATCCAACCCATATCGGAGGTAATCGAATCGGTTGAAATTTCGATTTTACTTAGGTTATACCGGAATGGTTCCCCGGTTCGCTTATCGGAGACGTCAACTCCCCCATCGCGGATTTTGAATTGGTCGATGGCTAAAAACCACGACGCAGTATCGCTATCCAGATTTTCCTCTTCTACTATATTGGTTTCAGCCTGAAGTGTATCACCCGGTATCAGCTGATTGGCATATTCCACCAGGTTCATGGTAGAATCATAGATTTGTACGTAGAGATGTGGCTCAAATAATGTCAGCGAATCGAAAAGAATGCTCATCGTGGCAATAGAGGCACTTTTTAGACCAAAGTTGACTTTTGCGACTTCCGCAATCAGCTCTTCTTTATGATCAAAAAGCCCGATATCATTCACCTCCATTATTCCTGAAGCTTTTGCCTCTCCGGGCCTGTTGATATTTCCCTCTAGTTTCAGTTTCAAGTTTGTGCTACCTGTAAACCGACCTATATTGGCAAAATTGCTGGCATAGTCGGAATATCGAATATCCCGAAAGATCCAGGGAGTCGATTGTCATGGTGGTAATAAAATCTCCAAGGTTCGGATCGATGTCGATATCTGACTGGAAGTAGCCGCCATTGGCAAAATCAAACTTGAGTCCGGCCTGGCTTTTTCCTTCCTGATTCCATGCGATGTATGGTACAAAAAAATCGATGTTTTGCAATTCTATTTGTTTGTTTACCACAACATCCTGACCTAAAAACGAGGCATCACGTAATTCGAGGTTGGAAAACTCAAACCGTAGGGAATTCTCCGATACGGTATCTGTCTTTGCGGATTCCGTTGTATCCGAAGTATAAAATTCGATCAGGTCATCAAAATTGAATGAGGAATCGAGCATCACCACGTTGGTATGCAAACCACTGAGGTACATTTGTTCGATGACAAAGTTGCTGCGAATAAGTTGGTAAGGTTCCATATCAACCATCAAGGTATCGAAACTCACAAATACAGAGGTGTCATTGGCCTCATACATTTTGAAATCGACTAATCTGACCGTTCCTGTGATATAATTTACCTTGAGTTTTGCGAGGCTTATATTTCTGCCAAACCATTCTCGGCTGTTACTCACAGCTACTTTTCTAACAATAAGTGGCAAAAAAGTTAGCAGCAGCAAAATAAAAGTAAATATAATGCCCGCTGAGATGATGACGACTCTTTTTGACATGTGGTGTGGTAATTAATACAAAGGTCGAAATTAAATAAACCGTATTTAATGGACGGTCAAGTTAAAAAAATTGTAGATACCAACTTGATAAAAATTGAGTCCTCCATTTATCTGAAGGAGGATGCAAAAAAAACTCTGCCGATCAGGAAAGCATAGATCGGCGGAGTTGGTGGTTTTACTTTTTAATCGGTTTTACCGGATACTTATACATCAATTTAGCAACAGCTTTCGGAATGTTTTTATCGCGTTTTTTTGGATTTTCAGTGACGGTTTGGGTTATAATTCCCTGCCACACCAATTTTTTGGTGTTGTTATCATAGAAATCAATTACAACTGTCCCTTCCAGGTAGTCATTTTGCGAGTAGGAAGTAGTAGAGGAACCCATGCCCATGCCCCAGCCCCAACGGCCATATCCATAGCCCATGCCACCATTGTAATTGGTGTAGGCTGTTGTACTGCTTTTTTGCTCGACCACTATATAAAGGGTTATGGCCACATCAGGATTTTCATCATTACGGGTCAGATCTCGTGAATTCAGTTCCGTTTTGAAGGCTTCCAGAATTCGGTTTTTATCCAGATCATTCAAGATCTTGTCACTGTTTTCTGCCCACCCTTTGAAGGTAAAAGTTTTGTACTTACTGAAGTCAACGGTTTTATCATAGTCACTTTTCACCTGGGCGAATGCCACACCGGCAAAAAGTACGAATGCAAAGGCAGCGAAGAATAATTTGTGATTCGTTTTCATATTAATTAAAATAAAGTTTGAATTAAAAGTGATAAGCACAAAATTTACCGTTTTTAAAATGAATTCCAACGTAAGCATTTTTTTTACGGTTAAAATAGATGCAACGCCTGGTTAAACTACCAAAGGATGTGCTTGAATCTCCGAATATTTCGATTCATTTGCCTAAATTTCGTCTTTATTTCCACGTTGCAAAACCCGGGAAACCAATTAACGATTTTTCTCCAGATTCTTCAAAATATTAAAGGCTAAACTGATGAAATCTATATTAATCTTCATAGCCGTTTTCGGCATCACGGACATAGTATTGGCCCAAGAATCTACGGAACAGATTCAGCGAATGAATTCGATAAAATTTGAATTCACACAACCGCTCTACCCGAATTCATTTGTTTTATCTTATGAGCGTGTCACCAAACCCAATCAAACCTTTTGCTTAACCGGCGGCTATGAAGAATTTCCTTTACTAACCGGTTTGGGAGAAGGAATCCAGATCAGGAGAGATCTGGACAGAGGTGGATTTAAGGTTGGCGGTGAATACAGGTTCTATTTGAGAAAGCAAAACAAATTCCTTGCTCCTCATGGAGTCTATATTGGACCGTATATTTCATATCATGATTTCAATAATAGGAGGAGCATTGAGGTAGATGTGGATGGCACTCCGGAAACAGTCGACCTGCGGACTGACTTCGCTATTGCAAATTTTGGCTTTGAGTTGGGCTATCAGTTTGTACTTGGAAATCGATGGACCATTGATATAGTTGCAGTAGGACCATCCATATCCAGATATAAAGCAAAACTAAAAATTGATGGAGAGTTCACGTTTGATGCGGATGAAGTTGAAAATGAAATCCTTCTAAAACTCCTGGATCGGTTTCCGCTGCTGGAAGAAGTGCTTTCAGAAAAGGAGATTTCTTCCAGTGGCACATTAGATAGCTGGGCCTACGGATGGCGATATCAGTTTCTTATCGGGTATCATTTTGGAAGGAAGAAAAAATAGTCTAAATCAAAAACCTATTCTTTTCGGTTCTGCTTTTCAAATGGATAAATGACTTTCCAGTCTTCCTTCATGTCAACGACCGCCCAATTATCTCTGCGAGCCTGATCGAGGCCTTTATCCAATTTACCACTATGGGAATTTCTATCATAAGTCCATTCGCGAACTGAGTCCGTATGATGGACATAAAGCATAAAACTCTTATTTGAATTGGAAGCCGTCCATTGCAACATGGCCAAATCCCCATAAGTAACTCCAGCATAGGCTGATACACTAAGTCAGTAAATGGACGGTTGTGCGCAGGGTGTTTGGCTGTTGAACTCCAATTTTTCACAGTATTTTTAAATTCATCGGAAGAGACACCAGCATGAGTCACCATACCAATTTGCATCAATCCTTCCATGCCAGATGCCAATACCCCATGCATGTCATTGTTGAGTATTGATTTGAATGGCTCAGTATCCTTCCATTCAGGATGTTCGGGGGTCAACAGGGTTATTCTATTGACTATTGGGTTTTTTCATTCGGACATTTCTTCCCTTTTGATAGAAATCTCACCACCCCCATCCAAGACCTGTAGAAAATACGTAGTCCGAGTTAGGCGCACCTTCAGCAGGTTGGTTGTCATAATTTAGGGTAAATCCCATTTTTATATAGAAATCAAGAGGCAAGTCATATTTGGTGTCCAGAACAAAATCAGCCCTCCATCGCCCTGATTCAGTAAGACCAGGATACACTACTGCCTTTGTGAGCAAGTTGAAATCACTTATATCGAAAAGATTCAATTCGGATCCAAAATAGCCTTCCAGACTTTGTTTATCCGGCGCCTCACTTTCGAACCTGTCGCTAACAAATGACAACCCGGATGCTATGCCCCAATGTGCGTAGTTGGTATGTAGGAAATATTTACCAATACCCAAACGTCCGTTGAGTCTCAATTTGATTTTCTGTTCTGTGTTAGATAAAAAAGTGAGGTCAAGCGGGAGGAACCAATCCCCGGGCAGATAATATTTATACGCCAATCCTCCATCCATCCTCCTGATTGGCACCGTTTCGTCCTGGGTGGAATGTAGGGAATTGTATGACGCATCGGCATTCCATCGTTGAGCCATATAGCCAATATTGCTTCGCATAGTTAGCTGCGTAAAATTATTCGCTTTAGTAAAACTATAGCCAATATCGACCGATGCATAAATTCTGTTGGCAAAGCCGGTGTCTATTGATTTTAGAAATACAATATCAGGCAGACTTACTTCTTCATCTTTTTGTTCGGAATCATCCTTAATCAATACCTTCCCCGTCGGAGATGATCTAATAGCAGAATTATATCTACTCCCATCAGAGGTGGTAATCAGAAAAAGTGTCGTGGAGTAAATTTCTTTGATACCGCTCCATTCAATTCGGAAGTCGTCCTTACTGAAATCCGTTTCCATTTCCAGGACAGCCTTATCCATACTCTTAAACTCCCCCACCAACACATTGCCATTTAGCAATAGGAGAGAGTCCTGCTGGGCCATAGTAACATGCGACAAAAATAATAACAAGCCAAGGATCAAACGGTTAATAGTTACTGCATTAATCATGTTGTGGACTAAAAGATGGGAAAGTGATTGTGTTTGTATAGTTTGAAAATATGGTAAATAAACCATCCGACATGTTACAAAGTATTTAATATTTTTTATTTCAATAAAATTATTGGCGTTAAATGATCGCACATATTATTTACAGTCATTAAGTTTAGATGAATTTTTCACCTAATTACTAACACATGAAACTTTACACAAAACTTGGCGCTGAATTTATTGGCACCTTTTGGCTAGTTCTTGGTGGCTGTGGCAGCGCTGTGCTTGCTGCGGCCTTTCCGGAAGTCGGCATCGGACTTCTTGGCGTTGCACTTGCATTTGGCCTCACTGTAATGACGCTTGCCTATGGACTCGGACATATTTCCGGGGCGCATTTCAACCCTGCCGTTTCCTTTGGCCTATGGGTCGGCGGCCGTTTTGAAGGCAAGGAACTTGTACCCTACATCCTGGCACAAGTATGCGGCGGAATAGTTGCTGGCGGAATACTTTATCTGATCGCCACAGGAAAGGAAGGTGCCGAAATCGGCGGTTTCGCCGCGAACGGCTATGGCGCTCATTCACCCGGCGGTTACAACCTCACTGCTGCACTCGTGACTGAAGTTGTGATGACGATGATGTTTTTGATCATCATAATGGGCGCTACAGATAAACGGGCCCCTGCTGGGTTTGCCGGTATTGCCATCGGACTGGGACTTACACTCATTCACCTCATCAGTATCCCGGTCACGAATACTTCCGTAAATCCGGCTCGTAGTACAAGCCAGGCATTGTTTGTGGGCGACTGGGCTCTTGGCCAATTATGGCTGTTCTGGGTGGCACCGATTGCTGGCGCAATCATTGGTGGCCTCCTCTATAAGACCATTTTTGAAAAAAATAAAGCATGATGTGGTTGAAGACCGAAGTCAGAAGCCGGAAGTAATTCTCGGTTTCCTGACTTCCTTTTTCATTGCCCATAATGGCAGTCGATTCACTGCGATATTGTGTTTTGGAAATGAATAATCGAATTAAGAACAATTAAACTGCTGAACTGTGAATCATTGAACTATTCCTGTCCCGTCCTGAAATAGGTTGACTCGAAATTGTTTACAATTAATTTCATGTCAATTTATTATTTTATTCCCTTTATTTTCAATTTTACAATGCCACGATGAAGCGGAGGCAAGCTCTGCTGGGGAGCAACTTGCCAAGG
>JBGSYX010000129.1:0-46327 GCA_041750735.1 Cyclobacteriaceae bacterium | reverse complement strand
AAATCCCAACCCGGCAAAGGCACTACTTTTCAAATCACCATTCCAAATTTAGGCTATCGCACTAACTATTAAAAAACGTTTTTGGTCAGATCACAATTGGTAGCCGCAAATAGTCCATGTCTTTAAAATTGCATTGTTCTTTGAGATTTCACGGAATGTGATTTTCTTGTATCATGAATTGAGGGCTGATCCCGGCCCTGGTTAATTTTTAATTTTAATATCCCTAAACATGAAAAAACTACTGACTACCCTGTTTCTTTCAACACTGTCGATCATTGTTCTGCAAGCCCAATCGCAAAAAACAGCTGAACTCACTGTATTTGCCAATCAGGGCAAAACCACCATTGATAAACATATCTACGGCCATTTTAGTGAGCACCTCGGCCGATGTATTTATGGTGGTATATGGGTCGGTGAGGATTCGGCAGTACCTAATATCCAGGGGTACCGAAAAGATGTTTTTGAGGCCATAAAGAAACTTAACATACCGAATTTGAGATGGCCGGGTGGCTGTTTTGCTGACGAGTATCACTGGCTGGACGGCATTGGCCCACGGGCAGACCGGCCAAAAATGATAAATACCCATTGGGGTGGTGTGGTTGAAGACAACAGTTTCGGAACCCACGAATTCCTGAACTTTTGCAAACTCCTCGAAACAGAGCCTTATATCTGTGGCAACCTCGGTAGTGGCAGCGTAGAAGAAATGGCTGATTGGGTGGAATACGTGAACTTTGACGGACAAAGCCCGATGGCAAACCTCAGGGCAAAAAACGGTGATGCTAATGCCTGGGGAGTAAAATACTGGGGTGTCGGCAACGAAAACTGGGGCTGCGGTGGCAATATGACACCTGAGTTTTATGCAGATCAATACCGTCGATACGCTACCTATGCCAGAAACTATGGTGAAAATAAACTTTACCGTATCGCAGGCGGAGCCAATTCATGGGATGTTCGTTGGACTGAGGTTTTAATGAAAAATATTCCTCATAATATGATGCAGGGAATATCCTTGCACTACTACACGGTGCCAGGGACATGGAGTGAGAAAGGCTCTGCTACTGAATTTACTGAAGAGAGATATTTCGCTACCTTGAAGAAAGCTGCGGATATGGACAACCTGCTGAAACAGCACATTGCCGCGATGGACAAGTATGACAAAGAGAATCGGGTGGCTTTGATTGTGGATGAATGGGGCAATTGGTTTGATGTAGAGCCGGGAACTAATCCGGGATTTCTGTATCAGCAAAATACCCTCCGTGACGCCATTACTGCCGGGCTTACCCTTAATTCATTTAATAACCATGCAGAACGGGTGAAAATGGCCAATATAGCCCAGATGATCAATGTGCTTCAGGCTATTATCCTTACAGACGAGACGCGTATGGTGCTCACGCCAACTTACCATGTATTCGATTTGTACCAACCCCATATGGATGCTACACTCCTGCCAAATAACCTCCATAGCCCTGTTTATTCTCTCGGTGGAGAAAACATGGAGGCTATTTCTGTATCGTGTTCTACTGATAAAAATGGCAAAATATCCATCACTCTGGTAAACATGGACCCGAAAAATGAAATAAAAATCACTTGTCGGACAGAAGGGAAAGATGCGAAAAAAGTCAGTGGAAGATTTATTACTTCCTCAAAGATCACTGACTACAATTCCTTCGATGCGGCCAATGTGGTCTCTATGAAAGAATTTAGCGGCGCGAAAATTTCAAAAGGATTGATCGAAGCTGTGTTACCGTCAAAATCCGTTGTGTTGCTTCAGGTCGAATAAAATTGCCAGACGGAATTAATGTTTGGGTTGGTTATTGCTAAAAACAACCCTCGTCATTGCGATGAATCGCCCGATTTTTAGGGCGGCGAAGAAGCAATCTTCTGCTATATCAGCAGATTCCCATTTTCATGGGAATGACGGCATAATGGTCCTTTTTCCACCACCGGAACGACCTTGCCTATTTTTTCCCTGAATTGCTCACAAAGGCGATGTGTTTACTATCTGGTGACCATGATGGTACATTGATAGTTCCTTGCCCACCATATAAGTAAGCAATTACTTTGGCCTGACCGCCATTGATTGGCATAAGTTTTAATGTCACTCGTTTGTACGAAGGATGGTCGCCTGGTGCTACCTCTTCCGGAAACGATATAAATGCGATCCATTTTCCATCTGGTGAAATGTGCGGAAACCAATTATTGTACTGATCGAATGTCAGTTGCTCCTTATCACTTCCATCAGGTTTCATACGCCACAGTTGCATAGTGCCCGATTGGCTGCCATTGTAATAGATGTATTTTCCATCAGGCGAATATTCCGGTCCATCCACATGCGCGGATTCAAAAAAAGTCACCTGTGTTTCTTTACCGTCGGCAATAGTAGCCTTATATATATTGTATGGTTTTTTCTCATCTCGTTTAGCGACATATACCACCTCCTTATTATTGGGATTCCAGCCATGCCAGTAAGACGGCGTTTTTTCAGTTACTAATTTTGGTTCGCCTCCGGTTAGGGGCAATACATAAATCGCCGATGCTTTACCCTCAAGATCTTGCCGATGACCGCTGCTTATTGCAAGGAGCTTACCATCGAACGAAATACCATGATCATTATTAAGACGATTAGCTTCACCCGTATTCAATTTCTGTATCTCCCCTCCCTCTATCGGTATGGTATGCATTGAGCCATCCATATTGAAAAGTAGTTTTTTTCCATCAGGCATCCAATTCGGCGCTTCAAAGCGACCATCCGATTCGTAAATTACCTTTCTTGTGCCTTCAAATACATTCAATATTTCCATACGACAACCAACGAATCCGCTTTTATATGGATCATAGCTTTCAGCCACAGGCTGGTCAAGCCGAACATTCCAAACTTTCACTTCCTCCACTACATCGGGATTATGCGAACAAACGAATAATCCGGCAAGTACTTCCTCGCCATAATTAGGCATGGATTTCGAGCCGATTAGCTGAAGCGGTTCGCCGGGATGGGCCGCCCGCATGATAATATCTTTGCCCTTCCGCTCAAGTTGTAATATAGTGTAGTTGCTTTTCGGGCTGAATGCTTCATCCTGTGGATCACGCATATAGGCGCCGCGCAATTCCCGCCATTGGAGAACCGTGAGGCCATCACCATGCAAGGTTGCGCTGATATGCGAAGCCTGTTCATCGGTAGATTCGCGAACCATCAGACCAACCTTGCGATGCGGATCCACGCCTTTACCAACAAACTCCACATTGGCCGTGAGAATAAAATCCCCTTTGACCGGATTATACAAATAGTGGAACTCATCTCTATTAAACCAGATATTGTAGCCGCCACCCTTTATGGAATACTCCTGTTTTTCTGCATCATAGGTTGAAACGCCCTTTTTAGCTGGATTACCGACGTCTGAAGATTTTTGAAAAATCCCAATATTTTGGGCAATGGATATGGATGAAACCATGAGAAGAAGGGTGAATAGGAGAAATGTTTTCATTTTAGCGGTATTTATGTTGAGTAAATGTAACAAACCGAAATTGAATAATTTCTGATTTAAACTTTCTTCATAAGCAACCCGCCAAAGCAACCTCAAAACAAAATATCATGGCGTGATGCAATTAAGTCAACTGGTGCTTTGATTATTGAATATTAACGAATTTCACGGACGGTATTGAATATTAAATCCAGAAGCTGGTCCACATGCTGTTTCTCCACGTTCGTCTGCCCAATACTGACTCGCAGGGTGAATTTTCCTCGTAAAGTGGTGTGAGTCAGATAAGCCTTTCCTGCAGAATTTATTGAATCCTTTATTTTTTTATTTAGGGCATCTAGTTCATGTTCGTCCATTGAATTAGTAGGATGAAAACGAAAACAAACTAAGTTCAGTGGCCTTGGCGCCATGATTTCAAATCGGCCATCAGCAACAAGTTTTTCCTGAAAATACCCCGCCAATTCAATGTGCTTCCTGAACTTGGCGCGAATTCCCTCCAGTCCAAAAGACCGAAGCACAAACCACAATTTCAACGCCCTGAATCGCCTTCCTAGCTGAATCCCCCAATCCCTGTAATTATTAACTTCACTGTCATGGCCAGTTTTTAAGTACTCTGGTAATATTTCAAACGTCCGGATCAGCACCTCTTTTTGCTTCACATAGAAGAGTGAACAATCGAAATTGGTAAACATCCACTTGTGCGGATTAAAAACATAGCTGTCGGCCAGTTCCAAACCGTCGATTATCCATCGGTATTCTTCCAGCACGGTCGCATTGCCGGCATGCGCAGCATCTACATGGTGGAATAACTCGTATTTTTCAGCTATTACCGATACTTTACGAACCGGGTCTATGGCGTGAGAACTTGTGGTGCCGACTGCCGATACCACACACAACGGGATCAGGCCGTCGTTCAGATCATCAATAATTTGTCGCTCGAAGGCCTCTGGGATCATTGCGAATTTTTCGTCAACACGGATTTTCCTAAGTTGGTCGCTGCCGAAACCGGCGATCTTCATTCCTTTTTCCACTGACGAGTGCGCTTCGGAGGAGCAATAGATTATGTACTTGGACCCCGCATGAAATCCGTATTTATTAATCATGAAATTTGAATGCTTTTCGCGTGCCATAAGCAAGGCACACAATGTGGCAGTAGAGGCGGTATCCTGAATGACGCCATTCCAATTGGCCGGAAGCCCAAAAGCGCTTTTTATCCAGTCACACATTTTTTCCTCCAGTTCGGCTGCGGCCGGGGAGGTTTCCCAGATCATACACTGCGCCCCGAGAGCTGACGTGAGCAACTCGCCAAGGATTGACGGATAGCTGGTATTTGCATTGAAATATGCGAAAAAAGATGGGTGTTGCCAATGCGTAATCCCCGGCATTATTTTTTGTTCAAAGTCCATGAAAATCCTGTCAAAATCTTCCGGGTTTTCTCCAGGAGTTTCAGGTATTGAATGGTAAATTTCTTTCGGACTCACCCTCGACCTGACGGGCAATGATTCGATATTCTGGTAATAATCGGCAATCCAGTCGATGAGTTGATGGCCGTGCTGGCGGAATTCTAAATGATCCATAACAATATTTTTTGGGAAATTACTACCTCTGATTCGCAGATCAAAATAAAACCAGCCAGAGGCGCATTTACTACAAATTGTATGGCTACTACTTTATTTTTGTAAACGAAACAGGTCCGTTGACTCTCGATGCGATTATGTATAATTCTTGATTGATCTCAATTTGATCAATATGATTTATGTCGCCCCCCATGTATAATCCAGACTGTATAAAAGGTACCGGTACAAAGTCTCCTTTTCCGGTACCCTTTAGAAAAAGTCCAATACCTGCATCATTTCTCACAGTCTCTTCTTCAATGCTATACCGGTTTCTGGCAATAATCAGGTCGATGATACCATCTCCATTGTAGTCTTTAGCAAGTGCGCCCATTACCTGAGAAAATTGTGCCTCAACCGGCAATCCAATAACCCTAAAAGTCCCATCCCCATTATTTATAACGATGCTGGTACTCATAGTTTTTGCATCGAAATGGGCAGCCTTTTCAAGTGATTTTTCTGAATAAATTTCGGATAGCGTCTTAGAGGCAAATTGATCGTGGGATGAAATGCGATCTAACAGCTCCGGGTATTGTGCTGACGAACGCTCAAGATTATCCAGGGGTAATAATCTTTTCCCTTCATGAAAGGCAAAGATGATATCCGATTTTTCATCCTGGTTCAAATCTGCTGAAAACAATTCGAGTGGATGCTCGATTGACGCCTTGAATTTAGAATTCAAACCCAGATTTCCAGCTATAAAATCATCGTCACCATCGCTGTCAACATCGAACTGCACGATGCAATTCCACCAGCCTGATGAATTTTCTAATCCATTGTTGTTGATCACCTTGTTCAACACACCGTTTTCCTGCTTGAAAAGTGTAACCTTCATCCATTCACCAACCACCATCAGATCCATGTCACCGTCATTATCGATATCTGTCCAGCAAGCATCCGTGACCATACCAAGATTTATGAGACCCGGCGCATGAGTAGCGGAAATATCCTTAAAATATCCATTCACATTTTCCAATAGTCTGCTGTCAGCCGGTATTGGATATTTTTGCGGAGTCTGACGCCCAAGAATCAGCAGATCCTCATCTCCGTCATTGTCCCAGTCCTTCGCGATCACCTTGCCTCCACTCTGCGAGTCAGTTGGCAACCTTTCAGTGTTCCGCTCAAAAATGCCAGTTCCGTCATTAATGTACAGTCGATCCTGATAGATTTCGCTACTTTCAGGAAATTCATACCCACCGCTTACAACAAAAAGATCAAGGTCACCATCCAGGTCAGCGTCAAAAAAAACAGCCCCGGCGTCTTCATATAGCCGGTCATTGTCAAATTGAGCAGCATTGGAAATTTCAAAAAACCCACCGGATTTTTGCAAATACAATGCTCCTGCCTGGCTATAGGCACCTCCAACAAAAAAGTCATCCATGCCATCCTTGTTGACGTCTGCCACTGCCAAAGCTGGGCCAAGTTCAGATAAGCGATATGGTAATAAGGGCTGGAATTGGTATGGATCGTAATTATTTTCCTTATGAATAAATGAAATGTCATGACCCGATTCGTCTGACTGAAAAAGTGGTTGACTAATGGATGACGACACCACAATTTCCTTATCACATGTTTCATAATCAATGACCATTTCATGGTTGGTCCTAATCTTCTCGTAGCGCGATAACGTACCATCCGGCCATAATATTTTCATTCTATCCACAACAGTATCAGCACCACATCCAATTACTATCGCGGGATCTATACTCGATCGATAACCGCGCGTGATATAATGCTGAATGGTTTGGGATGTGGCTCCCGTTTCAATTGTTACTTTTGTTCCAAGGGCCATCGGATTCAATTCAGGGCCGCGTAGTTTGATTTTGAGATAATGATAATTGGTATTCTCATTTGCCCGGTTTTCATAAAGAAATGCCTTTTCATCGACATTATTTACCACCAGATCGAGGTCTCCATCATTGTCTAAATCCCCATAAGCAGCACCATTGGAATAGGATGGCTGGTTCATTCCCCATTTTTCTATGACATTTTCGAATGTCAGATCACTGGAGTTTCGGTAGATATAGTTGGGTAATTTTTCAGCCGGAAGCGTTTCGAGCAATTCATTCCATAAGCTTGATGGAAAAAGTTCGTAACTGAAATATTCATCCAACGCCTCATTATACCTTTTAGCCCAGTCGCGATTTCGAATGTCCTTACGCAATCCGTTCGAGATGAACAAATCTTTAAATCCATCGCCATCGAAGTCGGCAAGCAATGGTCCCCAACTCCAATCGGTATTAGATATACCTGCCAGATGCGCAATTTCTGAAAATGTATTATTTCCATTATTCAACTGCAGCATATTGTACATATACTGAAAATGATAACCATTGTCATGAGCCCGCAAGAACATTTGTCTATTCATCCCACTAAGCATTGCTTTTTGTCGTTGGTGGTCCTCAGCTACCATGTCAAGGGTTACAATATCCAGGAGGCCGTCATTATTGAAATCAGCCATATCATTGCCCATGGAAAAATTGGATATGTGTGGCATGGCTTTTTTAAGTATTTCCCTGAAGGTGCCGTCCCTGTTGTTGATATACAGGTAATCGTGTTCGAAAAAATCATTACAAACATATAGGTCATCCCAACCGTCACCATTTAGGTCGCCGACTGCGGCTCCATGGCCAAAATTAATCAGCGGACTATATATCCCTACTTGTTGGGTAACATTTACGAATTTGCCATTGTCATTCCTGAACAGTTTATCGCCGCAGTATTCATTGTATTCGTCTCTGCTCACTGTCATATTGAAATTTGCATTTTTTTCAGGGCCCTGATTCACTAGATAAACATCCAAATCATCATCCTTGTCAAAATCAAAAAAATGGGCATTGACTGCGTAGCCTTCATGATCCAAACCATATTTTGCTGCTTCATCGATGAAGGTATTGTTGTGTTGGTTTACCCACAATTTGTTTTTCCGCTGCTCGGGAGGCACAAGCCCTGAATAACAGACATAGATGTCGAGCCATCCATCGTTGTTGATGTCGATCATCGTGCTTCCTGTAGTCCATGTATAATCCCTCTCGTTTAGTCCGGCTTGCACTGTAATGTCTTCAAACTTTAAGTTACGCGTATTGAGGTAAAGGCGGTTTTGCACCATATTTCCGGTGAAAAAAATGTCAGGGAAGCCATCGTTATTGATATCCCCAATGCTTACCCCTCCTCCACTGTAGAAATCCTGGTAGTTGATAATATTAAATTCTTGTGATTCCGTTATAGTATTTGAAAAATCAATCCCTGAATCCACAGGGTCAATGAGTTGAAATAATTTTTTTTGACTTCCTGATTGATCTGTATCACAGGCTAAGAATATTAGTTGAAGAAGGCTCAGTATGAATACACGAGCAACCCAACAATTTTTTCGTCTTTCTTCAAAACGCCCTGATTGCCTATACATACTTGAATAATTGTTGTGAATCTTTTAAAAAAAGTGTTTTCATTCGAAAATCGAAATATAAAAAAAGAGGCTGCGGTTACACAGCCTCTCCCTTAATTTTAATGTTCAAATAAATTAGTGCCCGGGATTCTGATCAGAAGGATCCAATGCACTATTATTATCTATTTCACCAAATGGAATTGGTAGAAGGTCCCACTTGTCACTCCATGTACTGATCGGCTCTGAAGTGAGTTTACCTTGTCTTCTCCACCTTCTGATATCGCGGTTTCGAACTTGCTCACCGGCTAATTCTACACGGCGCTCATGCACAATAGCTGCGAAAACTTCGGCTTTGGTGGAAGTTGGGTACGCTGCAGTTGGATAAGGAGGCATGTTTACATCTGCCCTTGCCCTAACCTGGTTCATATAACCAACTGCAGTAGCAATATTACCAGCCTCATTTTCACATTCGGCAGCCATGAGAAGTACGTCAGCGTAACGGATTACCCTGAAATTGATCCCAGATTGACCATTTTCAGCCGCCCGCTTATAAATAGTTTGATACTTCTTCCAGCTCGGTTTTGTATTATCTCCTTGTACGTCAGTGGAACTGAGAATTTTATTTCCACTGTCAAAAGGATCGCCCAACCTGAAAAATGAGTAGGTATTCCTTGGATCTCCTGCTTCAAATTCCGCAACTATTTCATTTGAAGGAATCAGGTTTCGCCATGCATTTGGTCCATACTCCTGGCCTCTGAATGTAATTTCTGAAGCTCCATTTCCCTGTGCACTCCAAGAACCATCTGATCCGAAAGCCTCACTCATCTGCACTTCGAAAATCGATTCAATGTTATTCTCATTTTCCTCCTGGAAGTTATCAAGATACCTTGCAACAAGGCTATGCTCGCCGCTGGTGATGATTGCATTGAGGTAAGTCAAAGCATCAGCATAGTTACCACGAAACATCTGAACTTTTGCGGCCAGTGCTTGTGCTGCTGATCTAGGAGCTCGACCTAATTGCGATGTCGGTATGTCTTTTCTTAATGGAAGATCAGGTATTGCTGCCGCTAAATCAGCAAGAATCAGGTTATAAACTTCATCTTCAGTTTCTGACCTTGGAATTCCGTCCGCAGTTGTAGCGACTTCTGTGATAATTGGAACTCTGCCCCATAAGCTTACAAGCTCAAAGTAAGAAAAGGCACGAAGAAACTTCGCTTCAGCAATATATCGTTTCTTATTTTCCTCGCTTACCTGTACAGGTACTTCCATATCCGGCACTCTGGCAATTACCAGGTTGGCCCTGTTGATTGTCCGGTAATGACCTTGCCAGTTAGCGTTTATAACGCCATTACTTCCAATAGCGACATGGTTAAGTACTTGTGCTCTTGCCGCTTCCAATTGGGCGCCACCAGTCTGCACATCATCGGAAAGCAAATCGTGCAAAAAGAAATACTCTCTTGTATACAAGTTATTTGACTGCAAACCAGCATAGGTGGCTGATATTGCTGCAAAAGCCTGTTGATCAGTCTTGAAAAAGGATTCGATTGTCAACTGGTTCGGATTCTTGACAAAAAGAATATCTTCACTGCAACCAAACATAAATAGAAGGGTCACCAGGATTGATTTTATTTTCATTTTATTTATCGTTTTCATGATTTTTGGAATTATTGATTAAAACCCAAATTGAATACCACCGATAAACGTCCTCGGCTGCGGATACTGACCATAGTCCACACCAGTAGCCAGGCTGTTATTTGTCTGCACTCCAACTCCGATTTCAGGATCATAACCACTATAATTCGTTATTGTAACCAAATTCGTAGCAGTTACATAAATTCTCAGGTTGCGGATAGCTCCTTTTGCGAATCCGGAGAGCGAAGTCTCGGGCAAGCTATAACCAATCGTAAGGTTCTTCAGTCGCATATATGATCCATCTTCAACATAGCGTGATGAAAGTCGCGCATTGTTATTCGGATCACCGGTTACTGCACGCGGCATATCAGTATCCGTATTCGTTGGAGTCCAGCGATCCAAAACTCCTGTTCCTGAATTAAATAAACGGGTCATCCCTTCCAGATCATAAATGTTTGTATTCATAATCTCGTTTCCGGCCACTCCTTGCATGAATAAATTCATGTCAAAATTTTTCCAATTTGCATTGAAATTCAATCCATAAGTGAGATCGGGGAGAAAGTGTCCGAGATTCGTCCTGTCATTGGCATCAATTTTACCATCGGGTCCTGTTGGATTGCCCTCAGCATCAGCCGGGCCAGCGATATCCTTAAACTTTATATCACCAGGAGCTGTGGTTTTCTGTGGCGCGGTTGCTTTTAAAGTTCCATCAGGGTTAAAAGGTGTATTTGCAGGTGTTGGGCTATTTCTGATATCCTCATAATCCTGGTAGATACCCTCTACCACCCATCCATAAAAATAGGCAATTGGCTGGCCTTCCTCAGTGTAAGTAACAGGGTTATTTTCAAAATTTGGGCCAAAAATGGTCCTACCAATACCCAATGACACCAGTTCATTTTTAACTGTTGAAGCATTTGCGTCGACTGACCACTGGAATGCACCCGTATTTTGCTGATAGCCAAGCGAGAATTCAAAACCTTTGTTTGACACTTTACCAACGTTAGCTACTGGAGCTCCGTCAAGGCCCAAAGATGGCGGTATGGGTACGGTGAGTAACATGCGTTCGGTATCATTTTTGAACCACTCTATATTACCTCTCAGCTTATCACCAAATAAACCAAAGTCAACGCCGATATTCGTCATTTTCACGGTTTCCCAAGCCAAGAGGCCGTTTGCCAATCCGCTAACAGTACTTGCAGTAGTGGTGTTTCCATTATAATTGTAGCGATAGTTTCCGTCAATAGTCGCAATGTAGCGATAATCACCAATCCTGTCATTACCAAGCTCACCATAGCTACCTCTCAATTTCAGATCACTGAGTACCGATGAGCCACTCAAGAATTCCTCTTCGGTCAACCTCCAACCGGCCGAGAACGATGGAAAATCACCCCATTTGGTATCATCACCAAACCTGGAACCACCATCCCGACGCCATGAAGCGCTAAGGAGATATTTTCCTTTATAGTCGTAGTTTACACGAGCAAGGTAGGAAATCAACGCATAATCATTTTTAGAACCACCCACATTTGGGTTGGAGACACCACTTAGAACCTTTATTTCACTTGTAAGCGCATTTTCACCAGATGCATTGAATGCTTTGTAATGATCCTGGGTAACCTCATAAATCAGGTTTGCAGATAAACTGTGGCTTCCAAAGTTCTTAGCGTAATTCAACTGGTTGGTGATCATCGACCTGAAAAACTTTGCATTAGACTCTGAAATATCGGCTGTGGGGTTTTGTTCAAAGTCGCCGGCGTTGTACTGGGGCATAAATCGTGATTGATTCGATTGGTTGGCGTCGATACCCACTTGTAAGCGATAGCTGAACCCTGCTCCCAGATCAAGTTCTGCATAGACGTTACCCAATAATTTCAAATCCACATTATAATTCTCCGCAAGTTCCGTTTGCAAAACTGGATTTTGTGGGTCGGAACCATCAATACGGTCAGGTGATCGGAATCCTCCGAGTCTTGTTGCGTCCCTTACTGGGATATAAGGTACTGATTTAAGGGTATGCTCGATCAAGGACCTTCCACCTGGAACGGATTCCACTTGCTGGCTGATGTGTGCAACCGTGATAGATTCACCGATCTTAAGCCTACCGATAGTAAAATCGGAGTTTGCTCTGAATGAATACCTTTCGAAACCAGTTCCTCTGATGATACCCTCCTGGTTGAAATAACCACCAGATACCATGAAGTTAGATTTTTCGCCTCCTCCATTAATGGATATATTGTAGTTCTGAATCGGTGCCGTCCGGAATACTTCTTTTTGCCAGTCGGTCTCTACACTGGAGAACTCTCCAAGATTGCTAAACCTATCCGGTATGGGTTGGCCGCCGTTTGTCTGGAGTTCAGCCCCGTAGTCAAGGTATTGATCCACATTCAACAGATCCATCTGCTTCCATGCTTTTTGAGTGCCATAATAGGTATCAAATTGTACCTGTGGCTTACCAGCGCCAGCCTTGCCACGTTTGGTGGTGACCATAATAACGCCATTGGCACCACGTGAACCGAAGATAGCTGCTGTCGAAGCATCTTTCAAAATTTCGATTGATTCAATATCGTTCGGGTTTATGGTGTTTAGTCCTCCTGCGGGAACACCATCGATAACATACAGCGGATCTGCATTGTTTGTGCTAGAGATACCACGAATCCGTACCAGAGGATTTGCCCCAGGTGCACCGCTATTGACCACATAAACACCAGAGGTTCTTCCCTGAAGTGCCTGATCGAATGATACAACCGGTGACTGGGTGATTTCAGCAGCTGAAATAGAGCTGATAGCACCAGTAACTTTTGCCCTTTCCTGTGTACCATAACCTACTACGACAATTTCTGAAAGTGCTGTAATGTCAGGATTTAACGTTAAGTCAATTACAGTTCTTGAACCTACAGCTACCTCTTCGGTGACGAAGCCAACAGAGCTAAATACCAGGATAGCGTTTGCATCTGGTACCTCCAGCGCATAATTACCATCGAGATCGGTTACAGTACCGACTGATGTTCCTTTAACAATAATGTTAACACCTGGTAAAGCTGAGTTGTCGTCTCCACTTAACACTTTACCAGTAATATTGGTGCCCTGAAGTATTTCATTCCCATCATTGGCAGCCACAAAACCTACGAGGCAAACTTGTAGCATGAATGAATACAGGAAATACTTTGGCACACTAATGAGTTGAAGTATTAATTTCCATTTCATAATTTTAGTTGATTAAATAATTTCAATTTTTTTAATTGGATTTTTTAAGATAGCCTCCTCCAAAAGCTACGCTTAACATACAGTTGGTTTTTATCTCATAAGTAGCAGTATAAGCAGTGTATAGTAAAAAATTTTATAGGTGTTTGATTGTAGCTCAGAAAGGTTCTGGCACGAATTCTAGTATTTTAGACTAAGTTATTGTCTTTTTTACAATTAGGCAACAAAAGTTAGAAAAATTTTGTCTGGGATCGAGGAAATGGATCAAAAAATGCATAATCACTATTAAAAAAAGAAGAAATGCATACTTATTGTTCTGAATTCACGGATTAGCAGATAATTGGATCTGGCGTGTTTTTCTATTACCTGTTGCATAAAATTCAATGAAGGTCATCTTCTGGTTTTCTACAATGAATTTTGAAGATGCAGATATGTAGCCAGCTGATCGATAAAACTCTATCTTCCCTACCGTACTATCCTTATAATGCACAAGCGCCATTACTTCATTTTCATCAGGATAAATATATTTTGTTCCACTAGTGCTTGCCTTGAAAAGTTTTAGTTCCGAATTGTTGTTCGAAGACAGTAACATCACACCATTATTGCCTGAAAGTTTTACCAATGCACGTGTGTCCGACTCAGACACCATACCAGTAGACAAAACATCCTGAACACTAAAAGCTCCATGTCCATTACCTAAGGCAACAAGTCCGCCCGGAAATGCGTCATATGGGCCTGTGGTATATTCCTGAGGGTAGGAATTACCGGTGAAAATAATATCGGCATTTCCATCTCCATCACAATCCAGGATTTCAATGCCATGAACAGGGGCCGCCTGAATGCTATTTTCGAATGGCCATATCTTAAAAGACCCTCCACCCAGGTTTTCGATATATGATGTTCTGAATTCAGTAGCAGAAAATCTGACCATGTTTTGCGTATTCAGTGCCTTTTCAAAATCTGCTATACGGGTCATTGCATAGGTTTCGTTGCTGGGAAATAAAGCCTGCATTATAGGCAGCTGTTCTATGATCTTATCCCGGGTATGTATTGGCACTTGCCACTTACCTGAATATTGAAATACGATTGGATCCATTTTCCCATTGTTGTCAAAATCAGCGGCGTGAAGCGTAACCGGCTGCTCTGCAGACGTTTTTATTGTAGAATTTAAACCCAGATTTCCCAGAACGTAATCCGTGTCGCCGTCTTTGTCAAAGTCCGCACCATTAATGCTATTCCACCACCCCGACACACCGTTAATGCCGGTTGTCGCTGATACATCAACAAATGAAGTTCCGGTATTCCTAAGAAAAATCACCGGGGTCCATTCGCCAGCCAGGATCAAATCCGGCAATCCATCATCATCAAAATCTGAAAATAATGATGCGGAAACCATTCCTATATTTTTCAGGTCTGGTGCGAGCTTATCCGTAGCATCTATAAATTTGACATTACCTGGTGTTGATTCATTTACCAGTAAATAGTTACCAGGTGTTGCCGGATAATTGCGTATATCAATTCTCCCACTTATAAAGAGATCCAAATCTCCGTCACCTTCAAAGTCAGAAGAATTAACACAAAAACCGGGCGACGTCAATTCGGGCATGGCATCATGATAATGTACGAAAACTCCATGACCATCATTTAGAAAAACCTGATGACGATACTTATTTGAGATATTCATATACTCCACACCTCCGGCGATTACGATCAAATCCTGATCACCGTCACTGTCTGCATCAAAGAAGATGGCTCCCATATCTTCAAATTGCCCTGTCGGAATTTCCATGCTTTTTATGAATTGGCCATTATGCATTTGAATATAAACCGCACCCATCTGCCCAAGTGCTCCTCCGACAAAAAAATCTTCCAAAGAATCTCCGTTAACATCAGCCACAGCCAGTCCGGGTCCCATCTGGCTATATTTGCTGAGCCACAAGGGCTGTATCTGAAAATCGTTAAATTCGGTCTCCTTGTGTTCAAAGATCGGTTGTATGCTTTCGCTTACAACTTCAAAAAGAACTTGCGAGCTGGATTTTTCATGATTATCAATGTGCCATTTTTCATCCGGAATTGCCTGGATATTGATAGTTTGGTTTGAGGAAACAACGCGCTGGATAAGGTAATGATTGGATGGAAAAACGATGGTCAATTCCTGCACAATCGTATCAGTCCCGAGGCCAAAATGCACGGTTTTGTCCATTGTGGCGAGGTATCCGCGCACGGGGTACACCTGAGCGTATTGCGTACCCAACGAAGAACTCACAGTGACTTTACTCCCTATGTAATCACATTCCGGGATGGAGGCATCAAAACTAATTTTGATGTAGTTGGCATTGGGATTTGGCTGATCTTTTTTTATCGTATTATTAATATAAATGTCCGGTGCCTCATCGATATTGGCAGCGATAATGTCCAAATCGCCATCGTTATCAAAGTCAGCGAATGCGCCGCTATTCGAAAAACTTGGCTTGCTAATCCCCCACACTTCTGACCTATCGGTGAACGTTAGATCTCCATTATTCTCAAATAATTTGTTCTTAACATATACCGGTGGCGCCAACATTATTTTTTGGTTCAACTCTTCCATCGACTTTTTGTCATTGGGATTGAAATTGGAGAACATTTCTCCGACCACATCCAGATCCTGCATATCCCGCCTGAATCCATTAGTGATAAAGAGGTCCTTAAATCCATTGTTATTGAAATCAGCAAAAAGCGGCGCCCAACTCCAGTCAGTATAATGAACATTTGCCAGCCTACCTATTTCGCTAAACGACATATCGCCGTTCGGCTTTGGGCCGTTATTCATTTGTAATGTATTGCGATTGAACTGTGGATAATATCCCATCCTTTCTCTCATATGAAAGATATCGTAACTGGTGGAATGAAGCATTCGCTTTTGCCGCTCATTACTCTCTGGTATCATATCCATCACCGCTATATCAACCCGACTGTCATTATTGAAGTCGGCAATATCACAGCCCATACCAGCAAAGGTGGTGTGCTTAAAAAACCGATCAATTTTGTTGGTGAATGTGCCATCACCATTGTTCATATAGACAATGTCATTGGAAAGAAAGTCATTGGAAAGGTAGACGTCGGGCCAGCCATTATCATCGATGTCCTGGATGGCTATTCCGAGCGAATAACCTTCGTCCAGTATTCCTGCCTCAGCGCTTACGTCGATAAAGCGCGGAATACCCAGGCTGTCCGGTCCAGTATTTTTATAGAGCCTACTGGTTTTTTCTGAATATTTTTTCACCCTGGGCTTCATAAGGTTCATTCCCGAACCATAAAAATTCTCCGGATAATTAACGGCTATGAACAGATCTGGATCCCCGTCTTTATCATAATCAAAAAATGCCGCCTGTGTGGAATACGTGCTATCGTCGATGCCATATGCGCGGGCTGATTCCACAAACTTTGGCATGCCGTTTTCATCGATGCCCTGGTGAATGAACAAATAATTGCGACGACGCTGAGGATCCTTATTACCGGTGACACAAATGTAAATGTCAGATAGCCCATCGGCATTGACGTCCGCGACCGATACGCCGGAAAGCCACCGGTCAGTTTTTATACCACTTTCCTGGGTAACATCTTTAAACCGGATTTCATCCTTTTCAGATTGATTAATAAAAAGCCTCCCAGAAACCATATTGCCGGCAAGGAATAGGTCGGGTTTGCCATCGAGGTTGAAGTCGCCAATGCCAATTCCTGAACCGTTAAAAATGTTGGAAAACTGAATCATGTTTACCGAATCACTTTCGGAAATGGCATTTATAAAGTCAATACCTATCTCTTTGTTGTCGAGCAATTGAAATATCTTGTCACCTTGATTATGAGAACAGGAACAAAAAATGGATACAAAAGAAATTATAATGTACCTGAAAATCATTGTCTGTTTCACTGGAAAAATGATGGCTTTTTACACAATGGTCCAATTAAGGAATAAGTTCTTATTTAACCGAGATCGATTTACTAATTCTAAACCGTTACAACAGTTAGCCTGATCGTTTATAGGACTGCCGTATTAGCTGTTTCATGGATTTTTAACGACATTTAATGTTTAAACCCCACCCTGAAGGTTTTCATTTGGAACTTATTTAACCCCACTGCAAAAGTATTTCCCTTCACTGGAATTTCGGAGATTTCCGTTTCTACAAGTGTTGTGTACGTCGCATTCAGTATAGGTGTGTTGAAGACAGGCCGGATGGTCGTTGGACGCGAGTCCAGATTCCAGTAACGTAGCACAGTTCCCTCTTCTTCGCTTGGTTTTAACGCCCACAAAACTACATACGGATTGTCACATTTGAGGAAGGAATAGGTTTTCTCAGACGCTAAACCCGTGGCAGATACATTTGCAGCAACCAGTTGATTCTGGTGATCGAGTGCAAAACGCATTGCCTGAACTGCGTTAAATGGCTGGCTGTGTGGTAAGAGTGAAAAATGCTGGTAAAACACCGAATCCCCATCCTGAGCCATTATACCTAAGTTTTCGTTGATTTGCCCTCCGGCCAGGACATGGATTGTGGACGAATTTGAATCAAGCGAGTCAGGTGTGCTATCACCCAGCTTGAAGTACAGGCAATCTGCATTGGATAGTGTAATGCTCTCAGCTTGATTGCCCACATTCACAAAATGGTTGAGGGTCAGATAGTCGTAACGCGCCATCCGGTCGGCATAATGTCCTCCTTGAGATACTGTCTTTGCTTTAATCACCGCGCCAACTTCTTCATGCCAGACTTCCGGCTTATCGATAGCAAAATCGAATGTATAATGGAGTGACTCACTGAAATTTTGTAGTATGGCATTTTTGAAATCGATACGCCGGTCCTTTGCGTAAAAGGTGATTTCAGAAGCATGCTTCACAGGATTGTCTGACTGGCATCTGAGGGTGATATATTCCGGGGTTTGTTCTAAAACGGCGGTTTCACCACCTGCTTCATGCTCCGTTGCTCCGAGATCATTAAGCCAACTGTTGGTCCACATTTTCTTCGCCCTTTTATCATACAGTGATGTAATAGCGCCGGATTTTGATACATGCGCTGTATAAAAGGGCGTCTCCAACTGGCCCTCGCTGAACTTAAAATTTACAGTGCTAACCGGGGTGTCCTGACTTGTACGCTGAAGCAGTTTATAACCCGTCTGGGGAATATTCTCTACCCATACCCTCAGACGTTGTTCGCCCGAATCATTAATCAAATTACCTGAATAGAGCTTTCCTGTTTGTAAATCCCTGACCGCATTTTGATTGCCGATCACCGGTAAATCCACTAAACCACCCCTTTCCCAATTCAATGCATTAAAGACAAAAACGACATCCTTCTTCGCCTGGGGATTTATCATATTTCCCAGCTCAATCATGGAGAAATCATAAAGTGAATCCACATACAGGCTCACTTTCGCCTGTTGCTGCCTCATGTAGGTGGCAAAATCATGCCTGCTGATAGGGCCGTCTGCTGTCCAGCCGTGGACATTAAACACGCTGATACCATAAAGAAAGTCATCGTGAAGTGTTTTAAACTTATCGAGCTGCTTAGGGTTCCCGGCCGATATAATTGCTGCTGCAGCTTCGGCTGTTCTGAGTTTTTCCATCGAACGGCGTAACTGTCCGTTCACACTCGCCAAGGAGGCCATTCCCAACTCCCATTCATTGCCATAAGCAACTGAAACTTCCGGAAGGTTCGCTCCATATGTCGCTTCAAAGTCTTTGAAAAAATCTGTCTGATTGCTGAGGTACAACTTGGTGCCAGGCAATGTGCGATGTTTCAAGCCCATAACAAGATCAAGGGAATAATTATGGATATTATCCCAGCCCTTTCCGAAGGCTGCGGCTATTTTATAAGGGTATCTGGAGGTCTCTGTCAACGTATCCATTTGAATCACCGCCACGGTCGGTTCCAGCATTTCCGCATAACCACCCAATTGGGTATTCCATCCATAGCTAGAATACCATTTCATGAGAATGTGGCTTCCGTCAAGTCCCGTGTACCAATAGATTTCATGATCACGCGGGCCTTTTGCATTGACTCTAGTGGCACAATTGCAGACTCCACGCCAACTGTATTTCGCACCCGATCCTGCCCAAAGCGAAGACAGACCGAGAGGAATTGTTGCATTTTCCTGGCAAATAGCTAGATCCACATCGATGCCATATTTGCGCTCTAGATGCCCGCCATAATAGAAGCTCCTCAACACCGACTCCAATGTAGAACCACCATAAACCGGCAGTGTAAAGTTATACGGCACGCTCGCCTGGCCATTTTTTATTTGTTCGATTACCTTGGCAAAAAATTCGGGCGGAGCTTGCTTTTCCAACATGTACAGTGTCCAGGCCACATCATAGTTCCACTTACTTCGCGATTCCGGTGGATTGCCTTTAGTGTCTTCGCCATGCTTTACGTAGAATTTGGCCATATCATAATTGTACTTATACCAGGCAGTTTCGTCGCCATTCCACATCAGATCAGTGTGCGTATCATTGCCGAGATAAAGCCGCTTAAGGCCGATGTCTTGTGAGGGAGCGATAATACTCCAGAACAGGAGTAAAAAAGTGAAAGCTGGCTTCATATTTTACGATGAATGAATTGAAATACTGGCTATTTTTCGAGTAGTGTTTCCACAACAAAGAAAGCGAATTTTGACTCGGCTTATTTTATAGGGCTGGTAAATTTACCGATAACTCCTCTTTAGAATCTATTACCAACGCCCGAAAAATTTGACTTTGATTTTCAACCGACAATTCAATGTCTTTTAACTAAGAAGTCAGCTTTAGAAAGGACATTTTTACAAAACTCATGAATTTAGATGACCAAATAATTGACACCGTCATCGCGAGGCACGAAGCGATCTCTTGTTTAGTAAGAGATTGCTTCTTCACCACCCTGAAAAGCGGGCGGTTCATCGCAATGACGCTGGATGTTATTGATTGGCAATTTGCAAATGCCAGATTTCAGTGACCACGACCAAATCAAAGTCCGAATGAATTGTACTCCATTAGTGGTCGATAACTTTTTTATCAGGACGTTCAGTTGTAGAAAAACCCAGTTTTTGTAAACCTTCAGATATTTCAGGGCACGACATGAATAGATCCCAAATAAAAGCTGACCGGTAATTTTCGATCATCACAGGAATCGGCCCCTGGTCGATGGCCAGATACCTCGGCAAATACCAGCTTTGCTCAATACTGAATGCGTCGAATGGGCCATATTTTCCAACTAAGGAGTCAGCATCCTGGTATAAAAAGCGTAAAAACGCCATGCTTTCATCAGGTGTATAAGGAAACGATGATAATGCCGCTGTCGGTGAAATTACACCCAAATCTTCATCCGGACGATGTCCTGCGTAGCCATTCATAGAATAACTCGACGTGAGACCCCAGCATTTTTTCCCATAACCTTTAAAATTATGGGGGTTTGTTAAACAGTATTTATAATGAATTAATGCGTGGTTTTTATTCAATTTCCAGTAATCCGCATATCTGTCGTTCAGTCCTCTTGGATCGAGTCCCAGATAAGAGTAATGCGCCCAAAACAACGGCCCGACGGCATCATTGTTGGTTTCATAATGATCCAGCACAGTCTTGTAGCCCAGGTATTCGCGATCTGTCACGATTTTTCCGTTCATAGCCCAACCTTCGTGATAAACATCCGCATCGATTTGATGGGTTGGCGATGAAGCTGCCAATACATACATAATGAGGCATTCGTTATACCCCCGAACAGGAAAATTCATATCCCATCCATAGTTTGGTGACCAATGCCAATAAAGCACCTTTTCACCATCGCGGGTATGCCAGTCCCACTCCACATTGAGCCAAAGTTTGTTTATCCTTCTTGCTAATTCTTTTTCACGATCAGTTCCATCTTTATAATATTGTCGCACGCAGAGCAATCCCTGAACCAGAAAGGATGTTTCTACGAGATCGCCACCGTCGTCCTTTTTACTGAATGGTTCCACTTTACCTGTTTCGCCATTCCACCAGTGCGGCCACACACCATGAAAACTATCAGCTGTCTCGAGAAAATCCACAATTTTTTCAAACCGTATCAGTCCTTCTTCTTTTGTTATAAAACCTCGGTGAATGCCCACCAGAATGGCCATGAGACTAAAGCCTGAACCACCGGAAGTAATAATATGTGCCGGCTGGTTTGGATAAATATTATCAAGATGCAATCGTTCTCTGGCCAAACCGGAGGTTGGCTCGGCACCTTCCCAAAAATATTGGAATGTCTGGTATTGCACCAGGTTGAGCAACGAATCATCGCTAATAGCTGCCACCAACTGTGGGTTTCCGTCTTTTTTTGGCGGTGAACAAGCGGTAATTAATACTGCCAGCATCAATAATAGTGTATATCTGTTCATGGTATAAAAATTATATGATAACCAGGAATTAGTTTCTGTCTGCCGCATTTCGGGTGTCAGCCGATTTTTTCTTTCGCTATTATTTAGGTTTCAGAATTGTCTCAAATAATTAACTATGACCAGTATTAAGTAGTATCGTCCGGTTTTATTTTGCGAAGCGCCTTCGTTTTCAGCCTTCGGTTATTTCAATAAGAACTCCGCTTGTTTTACATCACGCGAGTTACCACCCACAAATACATGAAATTGGCCTGGTTCAGCCACGAAATTCAAATCAGCATTATAGAATGATAACTCCTGGACCCCCAGAGTAAAATTCACTGTTTTGGTTTCCCCTGCCTTTAGACTTATTTTTTGAAATCCTTTGAGTTCTTTGACGGGTCGCGTTACTGATCCTACCAGGTCGCGGATATACAATTGTACTACTTCGCTTCCGTCGCGCATACCGGTATTGGTTACTTCGATGGACACGCGTAAAGAGTCAGAGGAGGTTAGTTCATTTGCACTTAATATTAAATCTCCATAAGTAAATTCCGTATAGCTTAGACCAAATCCGAAAGGATAAAGTGGCTCATTCGAAACATCGAGGTAGTTGGATTGGAATTTCTGAAACCACGGCCCGCTCAACGGACGACCTGTATTTTTGTGAGCATAATACAAAGGTACCTGACCAACATTTTGGGGAAACGTCATTGTTAACTTCCCGGAAGGGTTTAGATCACCGAAAATCACATCGGCTATGGCATCACCTGCTTCGCTGCCGCCAAACCACACATTCAAAATGGCAGGTACGTTTTCTTCTTCCCAGGTCAATGCTAATGGCCTGCCTGTAAACAATACCAATATCACCGGTTTACCTGTTTTTAGTAACGCAGCCAATAATGCTTTTTGAGTGTCTGGTATTTCGATGTTTGAGCGACTTGCTGCTTCACCGCTCATTTCAGCAGCCTCACCTGCGGCTACTACTATTATATCAGCGCTTTCAGCCATACGGACAGCTTCGATCCGAAGATCTTCGGCGCTCCTTTTATCGCGATGCAATGACTTGCCAAACATGGTTGCGTTTGCTTCCAGCACTTCATCATCCGTAAGGTTAGAGCCTTTGGCGTACAAAACTCTCGCGTTTGTACCGACTGCTTTTTGCAATCCTTCAAGTAGCGAGATCGATTCAGAAAAGCGTGCTGCCACACTCCAGGTGCCGGTCATATTTTCTTTTGCATCTGCCAGTGGTCCAACAAGTGCAATGGTTCCGGATTTTTTAATTGGAAGAACATTGCCCTTATTTTTAAGTAACACAAAACTCTGCGATGCAATACTACGTGCCTCTGCCCTATTGGCGGCAGTAAATACTTCGTTCTTCGCACGGTTTTCATCACAATATTTATAGGGATCATCAAATAAACCCAATTGAAATTTTGCTTTAAGAATTCTGCGGCACGCATCATCAATTTGTTTTTCTGTGATCTTTCCTTCTTTTACTGATTGACCCAATGTATTCAGCAGTCCTTCACTCACCATATCCATATCAAGACCGGCATCCAGAGCACTTGCAGATACCGTTTGAATATCTCCCAATCCGTGATTAATCATTTCGCTTACTCCGGTATAATCAGAAACCACAAAACCATTAAAACTCCACTGATTCCGCAATACCTCGGTAAGTAACCATTTGTTGGCCGTGGCTGGAATACCATCAATCTCATTGAATGATGCCATGATGCTTCCTGCTCCTGCCTCTATCGCGGCTTTGTAGGGAGGGAAATAGTCATTGTACATGCGATGACGACTCATATCTACCATATTGTAATCGCGTCCGGCTTCCGAAGCGCCATACAAGGCAAAATGCTTTACGCATGACATCATTGTGTTATTTGCACTCAACGCATCACCCTGATAGCCGCGAACCATTGCCCTGGCGATTTCACTGCTCAAAAAGGGATCTTCACCATTCCCTTCTGATACCCGGCCCCAGCGTGGATCGCGGGTCAAATCTACCATTGGCGAAAAGGTCCAGTTGATGCCATCAGCGGTAGCCTCTATAGCTGCGATACGTGCGCTGCGTTCTATCAACTGCATATCCCAGGTGCAGCTTAGACCAAGTGGAATCGGGAAGACTGATTCATAGCCATGGATTACATCCATTCCAAACAGTAAAGGGATTTTCAGTCTGCTTTTCTCCACAGCGATCTTCTGCATTTCTTTGATGTTTGCTACTGTCTTAATATTGAACAAACCGCCCACTTTACCTTCTTCAATTTTTTTAGCTATATCTGAGCTCTCCTCTGCACCGGTTGTGAAAGCACCCGCAGAAGGAAGATTCAGCTGCCCTAATTTTTCTTCGAGTGTCATCAGGCTCATCACAGAATCAACCGGGGAATTGATGTCAGACAGATTTTTCGGATGTGGATTGCCGCATGCGACAACCAAAATAATGAGTAATAGACTATTTTGTATTTTCATTTCCAAAAGCATCTAATAAGTAAAATTCAATTTAGTGGTAGCAGCCTTAACTTCGGGTGCCGACATGAATAAATCCCAAAGCAACCCTGTCCGATAGTTTTCAATCATAATGATAATCGGTCCCTGGTCTATAGCAAGATACGAACTGGCAGTCCACTCCTCCGTGATGTTGAATGCATCATAGAATCCATAATTTCCCCATAGCCGGTCACCCATTTTGTAATAAAAGAACTTCAATGCTTTCATCGACTCTGTCGGTGTATAAGGAAATGACGACAGTGCAGCAGTAGGCGTAATCACTCCCAGATCATTGGAAGGTGAATGTGCATTATAACCGTCCTGGTTATCACTCGAGGTTAGTCCCCAGCATTCGTCACTATAACCGGCAAATAATTTTGGATTTGCGGCACAATAAGCGTGATTGATCAACGATGCATTTACATTCTGTTCCCAATAGTTGGCATAGTCATCCGAGAAATGAGGATCCAATCCCAAGTAGGAATAATGTACCCAAAATAATGGTGCCGGGCTTTCCAATGGCAGCTTGTAAGAGTAGTATGTGTTATTTTTAACTATATCTCCATTCTTTCCATAGCCATTGGTATAAACAATTTTCGGGATACTATGGGTTGGAGATGCCGCCGCCAGAAAATAGGTAATCTGTTCCTCGAAATATCCATACATCGCGAAGTTCATTTCCCAGTTGTAGTTGGGTGACCAATGCCAGTACAAAACATTCTCATTGTTTTTTCGATACCAATCCCACTCGACTGTCTCCCACAATGTATTGATTCGAAAAATTAAATTATTGCCAACGGTATCGGATGGTTCAAGGTACTGGCGAAACGTAAGTAGTCCTTGTACCAGAAATGATGTCTCTACCAAATCACCTCCATCATCTTTTGCGCTGAAAGGAATAACTTTTCCTGTGTTGCCATCAATCCAGTGCGACCACGCACCATGAAACCGATCGGCTGTTTCCAGAAAGGAAATAATCCTGTCCATTCGCTCCACTCCTTCTGTACGGGTAATAAAATTTCGTTCAATGCCTACTATAATCGACATGATGCCAAAACCGGTGCCGCCACTAGTCACGGTGTTGCCGGAAGTATTTCGTTCGCGTGCCATACCGCTAGCAGGATGTGCAAAATCCCAGAAGTATTTGAAGGTTTGTTGCTGCACTTTTGTCAGCAGTTCCTCGTCAGATATCAAGGGAAATTTTGGCGTTTCATCCACTGTTGTATAGAATGTTTTTGTGTAGCCCGAAAAACCTTCACCCAACGAACCTTTTAAGGCGTTTGAAATGGTGAACGTATATTTGCTTAATCCTTTCAACACGCTTGCAACGGTAATTGTAACGGTTTTGTTGTCGTTCGAAAACGAATACTGCAATGCAGGAACAATGGCAGGGCCCGTCAGTTTCGTAGCACTCTGGAAGGTTTCAATTTTTAGGGGTGCAGAAAAATTTACGATAATTTCCAGCGTCACAGGAATATTAATGATCCGGTTATTGCCTTCGATAGTGGCTCCTCCAATTACAACCGAAGTAATCTGCAGATCCTGCATGGCTGTACTAAAACTAACTTCTACCGGTTCAAAACGCTCTCCATTTATGCCGCGCAATTGATCTGATAACTCCAGCGTGTATGTAGTATTTGAAAGAAGAAGACCAACAGGGAAAAGTAGAATCGAACTGCCGTTGATACTCATGGTTGCATTGACGTCATCGTTACCATTTTTAAGAGTTACCAGGTTATCGCTACTACCCGAATTAATGGGTGAAGAGAACATCATGGTAATGCTCCTGTCGACAGGAAGATTCGTTGTAATGGATCCTTCGAGATTAATTTCAACATTCCCTACAAACACACGCTGTAGTTCCAGTATTGCGGTTTCATCTTTTTCGCATCCCCACGATGCGCTTAGAAAAACCAGTAAAATGTAAACTCTTATTTTCTGCATAATGAAGAGAAAGAAAGAGGATCTCAGGAAAACCTGAAACCCTCTTTATAAGAAATTAACCAACTAAATCAATCATTCATTACTGCCTGTACTTCAGTCTGCGTCAGGGCTTTGCTGAACAATCGCAGTTCATCCATAAAACTCGCATCCGATAGGTGTCCCCATTCTGTGAAGCGTGGAGCGCCCGACATAATCGACAGAATATCGCAACCGGTCCAGTCTACCCCAGTGAACGCCCCCTGGGAGACTACCTCGCCATTGATATAAACGACACACTGACTGTCGGAAATCGTAAAAGCGAAATGTACCCATTCATTAACCGTCGGATCTACGTCGGCCGCTGCGCCTCCATCAAACCAACTATCTGCAGTACCATTGCCCACATTCAATTTGAATCGTTGCATGCCACCGGCATTTTCGCGGAAGAAGCGGAAACCAGCAGTACGATTATTAGGAGTGGCAGGAAGATTTGGATCGGGTGGACCCATCACCAAAATACCGGCACGATCAGGACTGGCATCTATTTTCATCCAGAATGCAGCGCTGAACTCATTGCTTTGCAAACCTGTTGTGGGGAATGTCAGATAGGAATCTGTGGCTCCGGCATAGGCATTTGCTCCAGCCTTACTTTCACCGGCAAAACCTGGTGAACCAACTTCCGTAGCAATGTTACCACTTACCAGGTCACCAAAGTTGGTGTTGAACGGCATATAGAATTCTTCGCCATCATACTTCGGTGCGTACTCGGCGCCGATTATTTCCAGAACGTCATCCTGCGACAGCGCTTTGTCGAACAAGCGAAGCTCGTCCATATAACTGAGGTCTGACTTGTGATCCCATCCCGTGAAACGCGGAGCACCAGACATGATGGATAAAATATCACAATCTGTCCAACTTACACCACCTGTCAGGGTTCCCTGCGATGCCACCTGGCCATTGATATAAAGTGCCGCATTAGTTGCGGATATAGTAAATGCAAAGTGTACCCATTCACCTGTGTTGGGAACTACATCCGCAGCTGCGCCACCATCGAACCAGCTATCGCTACTCCCTGTTCCTACATTAAGTTTGAATCGCTGCTTTCCTGCTGCATTTTCACGGAAGAGACGGAAGCCGGCGTTTCGGTTATTCTGAGCGGTAGGATTTGCCACATCAGGTGGACCAATCACCAACACACCTGCACGATCTGGCGTGCCGTTTACTTTCATCCAGAATGAAGCACTGAACTCAGTACCTAATAATCCGGTAGTCGGATATGTCAAATAAGAGTCTGTAGCACCGGCATAAGCATTACCGCCTTTCTTCCCCTGACCAGCAAATCCGGGATTACCTACTTCGGCGGGATCT
Source organism: Cyclobacteriaceae bacterium (assembly GCA_041750735.1). Classification (GTDB taxonomy): domain Bacteria; phylum Bacteroidota; class Bacteroidia; order Cytophagales; family Cyclobacteriaceae; genus JAAUQL01. Next base: position 18,884 of record JBGSYX010000129.1, on the reverse strand, counting down.
TGAATACTTATTAATTCGGTGTAAATCCCATCAAATGGCATGTAAAATATTTCACCATCAAACACCGGTACATAAGGTGGTTTCTTCTCGAAGTTTATTTCCTCTGTGGTAACCTTGTCTTCGATGTCAGTCGCAATGATGGTTAATGTATGGGGACCTGTCGTCAGTGTCTCATACAATACTTCCTTGACAGCGCGCCTAAAGTCAATAAAATCCGTGAACTCGGCTACGTTGCTTCCATCCATCTTCACCACGATATGCTTAATTTCAATATCATCCGTTACTTCAAAATTGATAGTGATGGAAGTTATGGGTTCTACCACTTTTATTTCGGTACCCTCTACCGGATAGGTAACATTAACTTCAGGAGCGGACTCATCTGGCCCGGGCTCGACAAACGTAATCGGATCGATGCCTTCATTGCATCCGGCAATAAAAGCCAATGCTATTACTCCAAATATGATTCTTTTCATTGTTTTCATTTTACTCAGTTTAATGAGAACTTAAATAATTATTGACCTAAAAGTGGTAGTAGATCTACCTGTTCCTGTGGGTAGGGCAGATAAGTTTTTTCTGCCGTGAAGGTTCTTCCATCATAGCTTAGTGCAGCAAAATCCTGCAGCCTTATCATATCATAATACCGGGTGCCCCATTCCATACCAAGCTCAGCGTATTTTTCGTCCATTACCTGTGCAGAGGTAACTCCCGACAAACTTGTCAGTCCGGCCCTTGTCCGCACGGCATTCACCGCCTGGTCGGCAGTCAGACCTGTTCCAGTAGCTCCACGAGTAAGAGCTTCTGCATGCATCAACAATATTTCCGCGTAGCGGATCACGGTAAAATTCTTGCTTGTACCATAGTCCTGTCGTCCGGGTGTAAGCTGGTTGGAAGGCAAATAATGCTTACCGCTTAGGAACATCGCCCGTTCAAAATCTTTAAATACGTCACCGTCTCGGGTGGTATTTGAAATCCAGGCAGGCGGCGTTGCATAATTGGGATCAGTTTTAATCGCCGCGATGCCCCTTGGGGTAAAGATTACGCTGGTTTCTAGTCTTACACTCTCATTGCGGTCAAGCATGAACTTAATGTATTTCAAACTCGGTTCATAAAAACCCCAACCACCACCAGCATTTGCAACTGCCGGTGTCCAGTCAGCAGGGCCGTAGGTTGCAAACAAGTGAGATATATTGGTACCGGTTCCCTGGCCAAAATCAGATGCTTGAAATTCCAATAGATTTTCATTGTCGAGCTTTCCGGGAATTTTAAAAAGTTCATAGAAATCAGTACTAAGGCTAAACTTGTTTGACGAAATGATTTGTGAAGTAGCATCGGCAACACTCTGATAGTTTTTAAGTTCCAGGTTTGCCAGTGCCTGAACAGCAAGAGCAGTGAATTTGGTAATACCTCCAGGAACATCAGTACGCTCATTCGGTCTTAGGTTAGGTAAAAGTGGAATTGCTTCGTTCATCTGATCCACTATATGTTGCATAACTTCATCTTTTGTGGTTACAGTTGCCACCAATAAATCGGATGGATCTGAACTGGTTGTAATGAAGATATTTCCCCAAGTGCGCGACAACATCAGCAATTGATATGCGCGCATTACTTTTACCTCAGCAATGTACTGATCAGCCAGAGTGGGATTGGGTGCGAATTCCTTGAATTTTTCAATTTCTTCCATAGCAGAATGCATTAGTAGCACATCACCATAGAGGTTTCTCCAGACAGAATTGTACATCCAGTAGTTTCGATCATAGAGGTACACATCGGTATCTGTAAAAGGCCGCTGATCGCCCAGACCACCCGAATTAACATCATCTCCCCGCACAGAAAGTAGAAGACCTGTTTCCCATTCATTAGTTTGGAATTTAGCATAGGCCCCCAACAATGGTAAGATCATATTCCCGGTATTTGTATAGTCAGTATTTTCCGTAATTACTGTATTCTCCAAAGGCTCGTTGAGCAGGTCGCTACACGATGAGGCCATTATGCTTGCTATGAAGAAGACAATCGTTTTGATATATATATTGTTGCGTTTCATGATTTTTGAGTTTATAATTTAATATTAAGACCTACCGTATAAACTGCCGGGATAGGATAGGTTTGAGTATCAACTCCATCTGGAACTTCGGGGTTGAATCCGTTGTAGTCGAATACGGTGAGCGGGCGGTCTGCCGTAAATGTTAACCGTGTTTCAGGCATTTTTGCATTTCCTACAAAGGTATAGGCTAGTTGCACGTTTTGGATTCGAAAATATGAGCCGTCTTCGACGAAGAAATCACTCATTCTCTGGTTCCATCCTTTTCGGAGTCCTTCGGATGACGGATACTTGTCAGATGTACCCTCTCCATGCCAGCGGTTGATGGCCAAATCAGCATCCAGGTTTCCGTCAGTAGTCCAAATTACCTGACCGCGCTTACGGTTTAATATTTTATTGCCGGATTGTCCCATCAGGTTCAGTGAAAGCTCAAATCTCTTGTATTCAGCGCCCATGTTTGCACCCCAGGTAAAATTGGGTAGGTACGAGCCTAAAACAACCCGGTCGTTGCTATCGATTATCCCGTTACCGTCCTGATCTCTAAATTTAAAATCTCCGGGAATCAGGTTGCCTTGGGCTACAGCCGTTGGGTCTGCAGCGATTTGCTCGACATTTTGATATACCCCATCTATTTCCCATCCGTAAAATGCGAGCAGTGGCTCCCCAACAATTGAACGTTGAAGGAATTCCGCCGAACCTCCATTGATATATGGTTGCCCGTACAAATCACGAACTTCATTTTTAAGTGTTGCGAGATTCCCTCCTATGTGGTAACTAAGTCCATTGCTGAATTTATCGTTCCAGTCCAGGGCGAGTTCAAAGCCTGAATTACGAATTTCACCTTTATTCCTTAAGAATTGCTCGCCGGTTAGCGGCGCTGTTAATCTTATAACTGCATCCTTAGTATCGCGGATAAAATAATCGGCATCGATAGCTAATCGATTATCCATTATCCGGGCAGTTAATCCCACATTCAATTCATCGGTAGATTCCCACGTGAGATAGTCAAATGTATTTGAGTTTTGCGTTCCTGAATACAAAACATTATTCAGGGCTAACTGTACAAGCGAGGTTGTATTAGAGCCGCTACTGCTAGCCAGTTTGTCATTTCCAAGCTTACCCCAACCGCCGCGTAGCTTTAAAAAGTTTATGAAAGTGTTATCATTAAGAAAACTTTCTTCAGAGATCACCCAACCTGCTCCGATGGCTGGGAAATAACCCCATTTTTCCTGGTATTTCGAAGTTCCATCTGCCCGCATGGTTGCATATAGCAGGTACCTTTCATTATAGTTGTATGAAATCCTTCCGAAATAAGAAAGGCCATATAACCTGGCACCATCATCGTCAACACTGTTGACATCAATAGTATTGACATTACGCAGATACCATGCTTGCTCACGCAAATCAATGAGGTCTGTTCCGCTCGCAGTAAGCATTTCATACGATTCATCCCTATATGACATTCCTGCCACGGCAACCAAGTGGTGCTTTCCAAAACTTTCATTATAAGTAAGCACGTTGTCCCAAATCTGGTTTACATACGTTTCATTTCTTCTGGTAACGGATGCAAACTGCCGGTTGAAGTTGTCAGCAATGAAGTATGGCAGTAGTACATTTCTCTCGTTTAGAAATGTATTAGAAGCATTATAGGTTGATTGGAAGTTTAGTTTGTTGGGAATCAAATCCAACTTCACATAGAAATTAGCCAATGTCTTCCTGATCCTCATAAAGTTATTGGTGAAGTCCATGGCAACAAATGGATTTTGCCCATCGCGGTAACCAAGATCCTTAGCATTCGAATAATTGGTCGGGACGGCTGTCGTATTAAGGTCATCTATGACCGGCATAATCGGCACAGCAAAATAGGAAAGTCCCCATGCGCCTTGATCCGGGCTGTATTTGTTGGCATTACTCAAAATCACGTTTCCACCGATCGTTAACCAATTGTTGGCTTTATAATCCAGCTTCATACGGAGGTTGAAACGCTCAAAATCGTTTTTCATATCCAGGATACCATCCTGATAAAAATAATCACCACCAATTGAATAAGTCGCTTTACTGTCGCCACCCGAGACGTTAAGGTTGTGATTCTGGATGGGTGCGGGGCGTAGGATTTCCTTATACCAATCTGTATTTACATCTGGCACATTGGGATTGATACGGCTTCTGCCGAACCGTTGCATGGCATTTTGAATGAAGCTGGCTTCCGCTGCTGATCCTGACTCGTTGGCCATGTTTGTAAACTGCTCCGCATTGGCCATTTTTACAACGTTTTGAGCAACCTGCATCCCATAGTAACCATTATAGGTTATTTGAGCTTTTTGGTTATGGGCACCCGATTTTGTTGTGATCAGAACTACACCATTAGCCGCCCTTACTCCGTAAATAGCCGCTGAGGAAGCATCCTTTAACACTGAAATCGTTTCGATGTCGGATGGACTTAAAAAATCGATATTTTCAAAAAACATCCCGTCAACTACATAGAGCGGGTTTTCGTTATTGGATCCGTTACCTGGGTAAGATCCAATACCCCTGATTCGGATTGTAGGTGAACTGCCGGGAGCACCCGCACTGACAACCTGAACACCGGCTACTCTTCCCTGCAGTGCCTGCATAGCCTGTCCGCTTGGTGTTTTCACGATTTCATTTGCCTTGATGGTGGTGATAGAAGAGGTAAGATCTTTAACATTTGACTCTCCATAACCAATCACCACGATTTCATTTAGTGAAGTAATGTCTTCTGAAAGACTGACATCGATATTGGTCAAATTGCCAACCAAAACCTCTTGCGAACTGTAGCCTACGTAACTAAATACAAGGATGTCCTCGGAAGAATTTACCTGAAGCACGTATGATCCGTCGATACCCGACACCGTCCCCTCGGTAGTTCCCTTAATAATCACGTTTACCCCCGGGAGCTCTTCAAGAGTTTCCTGGTCTACTATCTTCCCGGTTATCTGTCGCTGTTGAGCTAACCCTAGAAAAGAAGAGAGCAACAACACTATCAAGAAGTACGCGGGTAGAATTTTCAATCTTCGTCTTTGTTTTTCCATAGTTTTGAAGTTTTAATAATTGAATAAAACTCAGAACTTATGAATCCAAATAAAAATTTGAGGCTACTACTCCATTACTTCAATCAATTTGTTTTTGAAAATGGCTATTGCTCAACACCACATCATTCAATCGTAAACAATTGAATATTAATATATTGCATACATAAAAATATGACAAATGCCCATATGTCCAGCGCCCTGATTTTGCGCAAAACGAGGGTGAAAAGCATGCATAATGCTCAAAGGGTGTAGTAATTGCTATAAACTAATAGGCCATAATGAATTCCACAAGGTTCTTATCGTGTTCCATGTGCAATTTTTTTCGCAATCTGTACCTTCTTATTTCTACACCCCTGATGGTAATATTTAGCAAGGAGGCTATCTCCTTTGACGACAGATTCATTTTTAGGTAGGCACAAAGTTGGATGTCGGCAGGAGTAAGATCCGGGTATTCACCTTTTAACTTTTGCAGAAAGTTTTCATGCACATCGCTAAAACTTTGCTCAAACATACCCCAGTCCTTTTCAGATGACAAGTCATCATCAATACTCTTTACTAACCGGTTGAAATGTTTTGATGGTAAACGAACACCCAATTCATCCTTAATCTTCGTGAGTTCTTGTTTCACCATGATAAGCGTGCTATTCTTATGGATGAGTGAAAATGTCGATTTTGCTAGCTTACTGTTTCTAAGCTTGATTTCATTTCTTAAATTTTCATTGCGAATTTCCGCTAATTTCCGCTCATTTTCAGCTGCTTCCCTTTCCAACAAACTTCTTCTTTCGAGCTCATGCCGCTTCTGAATCCGCTTTATTTTTCTCCCTTGCAATATTATCAATGCGCTGAGGAGTGAGATGAACATCACTATGTAAAACACCTGAGCCAGCGCACTTTTGTAAAATGGAGGGTTTATAACAATATCCATGGACAATTCATTTGCAGCCGGCGAAATGTCAGGTTTGATTTTAAGGGTATATTTCCCAAAAGGCAAATTTTGAAACACTATTTCATCTTCACGCTCAGACCTCATCCAATGTTCGTTGTATCCTTCCAATTTATACAGCAAATCCTTATTTAAAGCAAATTCAGGATACGCTACCTGAACAGCCACATGATTATATCTGAACGGTACGGTCTTATCGGCGGGATATTTACTTAATTTTTCGCCATCATTATTGAGAAAATTGATCTCCCGGAGTAAAACTTCCGGCTTGTACTCCGGATTCAAATCCACCCATGAATTATTAAATACAGCAAATCCGTTGTCGAGCAATAAAAAAGTGTACATGGAATCCATAACATAAATATTTTCATGCCCAGGGATGATAAATTCCAGAATATTGTTTGCGACTCCACCATCTACGTCGAAAACTTGCTTTTCATCCATAACAACCTTAACACACTCGCCCTCCTTGAAAATCCAGTATCGATCATTTGTATCGTGCAGTAAATGGGCATTTCTGGCATATTCTCCCAACGCATCATTTACACTTGATAATTCAAAAAAACTGTTTTGTATATCATCATAATAAACGAATCCACTATCAGAGCTAAACACAATTTTATTATTCAAAATATTGATATAAGTCTTTGTCTCTGCGGAGAACGCCGTGATATCTTTCACCTCCTCCAAATTATCGCTCAGTTCCATTCGATACAGACCTTTGTAGGGATGAGATACCCATAAAACATTGGCTCTCTCGAAGGCTAAGATTTTTGAAAGTTTATTGAATCCGGCAATGCTATGGGAATACTTCCAATCACCATTTTCCTTTTTATACACAAACAGGCCGTTGTACGCACCCTGGACTAAATAATTACTATTGTAGGGATATAAGATAAAACTGTACCCTCCTGATACATTGGAAATTTTGTTCAAAGTGTGGTCTTTTATGATATATGTTGAATTATTATGTCCACAAAACAACGTGTTGTCAATGACTGATAGTGTCCATACCTGGCCCTGTGAATCGGGAATCAGAGTGAAGTGATTATTGGTTGGGCCTCCGTTTCTAAGGAATTTTTTATAAAACACGCCCCGGTTTGTTCCCAAAAAAAGCGTTCCCTCATGAATAACTGCTGTATAGACACTGCCGATATTACCGGTGACGTCAGAAAAGGAGTATTGAGGCGAATTGATTTTTAACAGATCAATGCCGTTGTCCAACCCAACCCATAAATTATTCTTTTTGTCAAGAAGAAAGCTCAATACTGTATTATTACTCAACCCGGATTCACTGTTGATCTGGCTTAATATCTGCCCGTCCTCATTAATGATGAACACGCCGCCAAGTATTGTACCTATTGCGAACACTTGATCGCTAATTTTAATTCCTCTATTTAGAACATGAGTAATGAGATGTGTATTTGCGGTAGTTTTCCATTCTTCGATAGTATTGTTATTCATGATGTACAAACCATTTTTCTCCGTGCCAATGAGGATCCTATAGCTGTCGGAGAATGTCTCCATCATTTGTATGCTTTTCCCCTTAAGCAATTCACTACCTGGAACAAAGCTTGGCTTTCCATTGCCAATCGTGTAGAGTCCAGAATCAGAGGATTGTACATACATTTGTCCATTGACCACAAATGGAGGAAGTATTAATCCAAGGTTCGAAACGACAATTTCAACAGATTTTCCATCGTAGGCGTACGTAGTGCCGAAGGACTGGAAGAAAATACGATTATTGTACTTGACGATCCACCAGATTTCTTCATCGCCAAATTCTTTGGACATCAGCAATTTTGAGATGGAGGTATAGTGAAGATTGTAGTTTTCGTCCATTTCCCAATAGCCAAAATCACCCAACGAACCGGTATAGATGCGGTTTCCATCTGCAAAAACAGCCCGTACAATGGATCCGTTTGGCAAAGCAAATTTTTTCCACCGAATGCCATCAAACTGCAGTAAGCCATTGGAATTGCCCACATAAACAAAACCATTTTCGTCCTGAGTCATGGACCAATTTTGGTTTCCTCCTTTGTAATCCTTTTTCGTGAAATGCTTCACGATTGGTGAAGCATAAGTGAACAGGTCAATTGGAGACGCAATAACCCCAATGGCCCAACAAAAAATAATTATGAAGAGAATCAAGTGTCGAATCATAAGTAGATAATAGCTGTTGTCCGATTGATTTTACCTGTCATCTGTTCTTATTACCGATCGATTTTAGTAAATATTACTTGTTCCTTCAATTTACCTAATCCAACGACCTTGATGGCTCAAAAGTTAATCAATTTTAGTTTTTTGGAGGATCAATTCTATAAAAACGGCAAATTCTTAATCACAACGGCCTGTTTGTTATATGCTCTGCTCATTGATTAGGCCGGATTATAATTTGCCATATGTAAGAACAATATTTGGTGCATTTTATTCAACAATATGACTTTATCGAGTAGATTTAATATGTATTGTTATTAACACTTTTTAGACCTAAAAGTCCGATGAAAAAGCTAAAAAAAATCCTGATAATTTTTATTTCTATTATCCTTACGATATTCTTGTTAATAATCATCCTAAAGGCATTCGATACTAAGCCGGCTGTGATGTCGATAAACCGAAGTGTGCAATCCTCAGAAGCAGTTGATGAAAAGGCCCGCGAATTAGTGAGTCAAATGTCGCTCGAAGAAAAAGTGGCCATGATGACGCCTGCTTTAAAAAGCAATTTTAGTTTTATCATGGAGATACTCTCCGACGGACAGAAGTACAACTATCAGGCCTATGCAGCCGGAGGAAACGAAAGATTGGGCATTCCTTCGATGCGCTTTTTTGATGGTCCGCGGGGTATGGTCAGCGGTGAGGCAACCTGCTTTCCAGTATCGATGCAACGAGCGGCTTCTTTTGACCCGGAACTTGAACGCAGAGTCGGTGAAGTTATAGGAAAGGAAATCCGTGCCAATGGCGGTAATTATTTTGGTGGTGTTTGCATCAACTTATTGAGGCACCCCGCCGGAGGAAGGGCTCAGGAAAGTTATGGAGAAGATTCCTACCTGCTGGGGCAGATGGGCAGCGCCCTGATGCGTGGCGTGCAAACACACAACGTAATGGCATGCATAAAACACTATGCGCTGAACAACCAGGAAAATACGCGATTTGAAATCGATGTGGATTGCGACGAACGGGTACTCAGGGAGGTTTATCTTGCGCATTTCAAAGAGTGTATCGACAACGGTGCTGCAAGCGTAATGGGCGCCTACAACCGATTCCGTGGTGATCAATGCTGTGAAAGTCCACACCTACTTCGAACGATCCTGAAAGATGAATGGGGTTTTAAAGGTTTTACGATAAGCGATTTTGTTTACGGCGTGCGTAATACAGAAAAAGCAGCAACTGCAGGACTTGATATCGAAATGCCGGCGACTAATTTTTACGGAGAAAACCTGGTCAAAGCGGTAAATGAGGGTAAGGTTGATCAGGCATCAATCGATGAAGCCGCATTCCGGATCGCCAGAACCATCCTGAAATTTGAAACTGCTCCTGACCCTTTGCCACAATACCCAGAGTCGCTGATTGGTAGTTCTGATCATGCGGCGCTTGCACTGGAAGTCGCCGAAAAATCCATGGTATTGCTGAAAAATGAAAACTTGGTTCTTCCACTGGAAACATCAAAAACTAAAAATGTATTGGTTATTGGTGAGTTGGCTGTAGCTGAAAACATCGGCGATCATGGTTCCAGCCAGGTACGGCCAAAATATGTCGTTACTCCCATGCAGGGACTGGAGAAATTGTATGGAGATAAAATCAATTTTGAACATTATTCTGGCAAGGATATAACCAAGGCGAAAGCCTTGGCCAAAAATGCCGACGCGGTCATTTTCGTTGTCGGTTACGATCATGACGATGAAGGCGAATTCATGGATATGGGGTTTGGTGAAATCGGGGGCGACCGGACGAGTATCCGGTTACATGATAATGAAAGCAAATTGCTACAGGAGGTTGGCCCGGAAAATGGTAATTCCATAGTAGTGCTAATCGGTGGAAGCGCTATCATTGTTGAAGAATGGAAGGACAAAATCAGTGGGATTATTCATGCATTCTATCCCGGTATGGAAGGAGGAACGGCTATCGCAAAAACTATTTTTGGTGACGTGAACCCCAGTGGGAAATTACCCTTTACAATTCCAACGGATGAAAGTCACCTGCCAGCATTCGACCGCCTTGGAAAATCAGCGACTTACGACAGATACCATGGCTACATAAAGTTGGATCAAGATGGACATCGGGCGGCATTTCCTTTTGGATTTGGACTTTCCTATACCACCTTTACTCAGGATAGCGCAGATATTAATTTGGTTGATGGTAATATGGAATTCTCTGTTAATGTAACCAATACCGGTAATCGCACCGGTGACCAGGTGGTACAACTGTATATAGGTTTTGATAATTCATCGGTGGAAAGAGAGCACAAATTGCTCAAGGGTTTTCAGCGGGTATCTCTGGAACCAGGAGAGACAATAAGAGTGAAAATCCCATGCCCATTTGAAAAGTTGAAGTGGTATAATCCGGAGGCTAAGGCGTGGGAACTGGAGAAGATGAAATACGAGGCTTACATAGGTACGACCAGCGACGAAAAAGACCTGATTAAAATGAGGTTTGTAATTGATTGATAAACATCGGACGAAGAGAGTTTTCATGGAATATTCCGATTAATATGACAGTTTTATATTTTTAACCTTATGTTATACAGATTAACAAAATGACTTGCCCACAAAATCATTCAGAAATTATGTCAAATATCCATACCGCTTCTGGAAACATTTCCTTAAAATCCATTCTTACAATTCTATTTTGCCTTGTTTTTCAGGCTGGCATCTTTGCTCAAGTTGTAGAGGAAAAGGCTGTGTTGACATCAGATGAAACTGTGGCCTTGCCATATGACCGTATCCTTCAACCAGCAGGTAAGCAGGTATTTTTTGGGGATCCTGCTTTAGAAAATCATGCCTTGGATTGCGCTCTTTCTCTAGATGAAAATTGGCTTGTCGTGGAAGAACGCTTCAGTCTTGTTTTCATCAATACCCAAACCAACCAGATAGCACATACTCTTGTTCTGAGTGATATTCCTCAATTTACAAGGGGAATGAATACTTATTCAGGGATTTCATGGTACACGATTAATGGCACCAACTATGTATTCTGGAGCGCCATCGTAGGAAATCAGTCAGTTGTATTGCAAGGTAGTTGGGATGGCGTTACAGCCAAAATCGCGAAGATTTTTAATTATGCTCCACAGCGCCCTGCCCGGGTAGCCCTGCCAAATGAACTACTGGTCACCAGGGAGTCTGGTAATTATTTTTTATATGTTGTGCTCAATGGCAATAACCAGATCATTAAGCAAAACCTGACATCCGAGGAAAAAGTATGGACTCAGTCAACTGGTGTGGCGCCTTACGGGCTTACTCTCGCCAATAATAAAATTTATGTCACAAACTGGGGGGGACGGATGCCAGTATCGGGCGATTCAAATATCGCCGGAGTGCCATGGGGCGTGGCAAGAGTTGATGAGAAAACAGGTGCCACCCGAGAAGGCAGCGTATCGGTTTTCGATCCTGCCACAGGAAATCTGCTCAAGGAAATTATCGTCGGTCTGCACCCCAATGAAATTATCCATAATAAAAAAGAAGCGTTGGTTTTTGTCACGAATTCCAATAGCGACAATGTGTCTGTCATCGATACTAAAACTGATGAGGTTATAGAAACAATTTCGGTGCGATTGCAGGATGAAATGAATGACTATTTTGGTGATTCGCCTCAGGGGCTGGGAATTTCCAGCAACGGCAAAACGCTGTATGTCGCCAATGGTCTGGACAATGCCTTGGCTGTGGTCTCCATTGGTAAACACTTGACCGATAAAGCAAAAATGGTTCCCAGCAAAGTACTGGGATTTATACCAACCGGAGCATACCCGTCTTCGGTATCGGTGTCCAGGGACGGACGCCTATTCGTGACAAACCTGGAAGCTGAAGGCGCCAATTTACCTATGCTGATTCAAGATGCGTCCGTTCCAGCCTTCAACTCTCATCATATGTATGCTTCTATTTCGATTATCGATGTGCCAGGCAGCAAGGCGCTTCAGAAACACACTGCAACCGTCATAGCTGCTAACGCGCTTTCCAGGTCTGAATCAGCGAAACTGCAGCCGCGTGAAAATATTGCCCCAAAGCCAATACCAGAAAGAATTGGTGAACCTTCAGTATTTAAGCATGTCTTGTACATTATCAAGGAAAACCGAACCTACGACCAGCTACTGGGCGATATGCCTGAAGGAGAAGGTGACTCTTCTCTATGTATTTTTGGTGAGAAAGTGACCCCCAATACACACAATCTGGCCCGACGCTTTGGCTTGCTGGATCACTATCACGTGTCGGGTAAAAGTTCCGCTGAAGGTCATCAATGGACAGATGCATCTATTGTCACGGATTATGTTGAAAAAAATATGCGGGCCTGGTTCAGGAGCTATCCGCATGTACAAACAGATGCGCTGGTTTACGCACCTACCGGTTTTTTGTGGGACAATGCCACAAGGCATGGAAAAACTGTAAAAATTTATGGTGAAGCCTGCATTCCTCAATTCGACGACAACCTGAAATGGACCGATATATACCGTGGATTTATGGAAGGAAAAACCTTTGACTTCCAAAACATTACCACCATCGCGCCTGTGCGAAGTCTGCTGAGTACAACGTTTCCCGGATACGATCATCACGCTATTACGGATATTCTCAGGGCGGATGCATTCATAAAGGAACTGAAAAATTATGAATCCATGGAAGGTGATCAACTTCCAGAGCTCATGATCATGGCCCTGCCCAATGATCACACGGCAGGTACAAATCCAAATTATCCAACGCCTGCTGCTATGGTGGCTGATAATGACCTGGCATTAGGTCAAATTGTGGAAGCTGTTAGTCATAGCCGGTTCTGGGAGAATACGTTAATTTTAGTGACTGAAGATGATTCACAAGCCGGATGGGACCATATCTCAGCCTATCGAACCGTTGGCTTGGCGATCAGCGCATATTCCAAAAAAGGCGTAACGATAAAGACAAATTACAATCAGCCATCCATGGTGAGAACCATAGAACAAGTTTTAGGTATTCCACCAATGAACATCCAGGATGCTATAGCCTCACCTATGTTTGATTGCTTTATCGAAACACCTGATTTCACACCTTATGTCGCAGTTCCAAATCAGATCCCGCTTGATGAGATGAATCCACCGACCACCGGTTTAAATGGCCGCGCTCTACACTATGCCATAAAAAGTATGGAGCCACAGTTCGAACATGTAGACACCGGAAACGATGACCTGCTAAACAGAATTTTGTGGTTTTCAGTAAAAGGCCATGAACCATACCCCTCCAAATATGATGGCAAGGAAGATGAGGACGATGATGATTAATAGCAACTGTCTTGCCTGAAGTAATGGGTTTTGTTTTACTGAACTAACCCACCCACCGCCCTGGTTTGTGACCCCACAAACCAGTAGTTTTCCCCGGCGCTATTCTACCCAGTATTAGGAGATTTGACGTTTCTATGATAGCTTAGTAACCAATGAAGCCTGTGTACTTTTTATCAAATGCGAATAAACCAAGACGCAGAAAAGTAAGCCGCCAGACACATTGTAAAAATACGACACTACAACTTTTTACAGACAGATTGATAACTAAAATATGCCCCTAAGTTGGAACGAAATAAAAGAAAGAGCAGTAACCTTATCTAAAGAATGGGCTGACACTTCAAACGAAGACGCCGACGCAAAACCCTTTTTGGACGCTTTTTTCGATGTCTTCGGCATCACGCGCAAGCGTGTTTCCACTTTTGAGCATAGAGTAAAAAAGCTGGATGAAAAGGACGGTTACATCGACTTACTTTGGAAAGGCACGATTTTAATTGAAATGAAAAGTCGGGGCAAGAACCTCGAAAGAGCCTATCAACAAGCAATTGATTACACACACGGGCTAAAACAACACGAATTACCCAAATACATTCTTGTTTCAGACTTTGAACACTTCCGGCTCTACGACCTTGAAGAAGATAAGCATGTAGAGTTTAAGCTTCGCGACCTTGTCTTAAATGTTCAGCACTTCGGTTACATTTTAGGCTACCAAAAGAAAGTTTACAAAGAGCAAGACCCCGCCAACATCAAAGCAGCGGAACTGATGGGTAAACTTCACGATCGGCTAAAAGAAATTGGCTACACCGGTCATCCGTTAGAAGTTTACCTCGTTCGCATTCTGTTTCTATTGTTTTCCGAAGACACCACCATCTTCAACAAGCAGCAATTTCAGGACTACATTGAGCAGCGTACCAACGAAGATGGCAGCGACCTCGCAGCCAAATTGCAGGAACTCTTTCAGGTGCTGAACACCCCAAAAGAAAACCGCTATAAAAACCTCGACGAACAGCTTGCCGACTTTCCGTATGTAAATGGAAAGCTGTTCGAAGAACTATTGCCGATGGCAAGCTTCGACAGCAAAATGCGGCACGCTTTGCTGGAGTGCTGTTATATTGACTGGAGCAAAATTTCGCCCGCTATTTTCGGTTCCATGTTCCAAAGTGTCATGAACCCCGTCGAACGCCGCAACCTGGGCGCACATTACACCAGCGAAACCAACATCTTAAAACTCATTAAACCGCTGTTCTTAGATGACCTTTGGCGCGAATTCAAAAACATGAAAGGCAACAAAAACAAGTTGCCCGAATTCCATAAAAAACTATCCACCCTCAAATTCCTTGACCCTGCCTGCGGATGCGGTAATTTTTTGGTGATAACCTACCGTGAATTGCGACTGTTGGAATTGGAAATACTAAGAGAACTATACAAATCAGACCAGCGATTTTTAAATATTGGTGACATTATCTGGCTGAATATCGACCAGTTTTATGGCATCGAGTACGAAGAGTTTCCAGCGCGTATTGCCGAGGTGGCCATGTGGCTCATCGACCACCAGATGAATATGATTATCAGCAATGAATTCGGACAATACTTTGCCCGGTTGCCACTGAAAACGTCTGCTAAGATCGTTAATGGGAATGCATTGAAAACAGATTGGGAAAGCATAGTCTCAAAAAGCGACCTTTCCTTTTATTTGGCAATCCGCCATTTATAGGTTCTAAGTTAATGACACAGCCCCAACGAGACGAAGTAACCAGGGAATTTGGAAATATTGCCGGTTCGGGAGTGCTGGATTATGTGACCGCCTGGTATGCAAAGGCTGCTAAACTGATCCAAAACACACAAACAAAATGTGCTTTTGTCTCAACCAATTCAATCACGCAAGGTGAGCAAGTGGGCATTTTATGGAATGTTCTATTGAAGTTGTATGGAATAAAAATCCATTTTGCCCACCGAACCTTTAAATGGAGCAATGAAGCCAAAGGTAAGGCAGCCGTTTATTGTGTGATAGTGGGCTTCGCCAATTACGATACGAGTAGCAAAAGCATTTTTGAATACGAAGATATTAAAGGCGAAGCCCACGAATTGAAAGTCAAAAACATCAATCCTTATTTGGTTGATGCTAAAGATATCTTAATCACCAAACAGTCAAACCCAATTTGCATTGTTCCCAAAATGAGTTTCGGTAACATGCCGTTAGATGGGGGGCATTTATTACTTTCCGATGTAGAAAAAACAGAGTTTCTTAAAATTGAGCCCAGAGCCGAAAAATTTATTAAACCCTTAATATCTGCTTACGAATTTCTTAATAACCAAAAACGGTGGTGCTTATGGCTTGTTGATGCAGAACCTGGCGAACTTAAACAACTACCCGAAGTATTAAAAAGAGTAGAGGCGGTAAAAAAATTCAGATTAGATAGTGTGGCGCCATCAACTCAAAAATTTGCAGCAACTCCGACTTTATTTCGGGACAGAAACCAACCTGAAACATTTATAGTTGTCCCTAGGGTATCTTCTGAAAATAGGCCTTATATACCATTTGGATTTTTTGATAAAAATTCGATTGTAAGTGATACTTGCATGTCAATACCAAACGGTAATTTTTACCATTTTGGTGTTCTAACGTCACGAATGCACATGGCTTGGGTCAAATCGGTTTGTGGTCGATTAAAAAGTGATTTCCGTTACTCAAAAGATATTGTTTACAACAACTATCCATGGCCTGAGAATCCCACCGACAAACAAAAAGAAGTCATTGAAAAAGCCGCTCAAAAAGTGCTGGATGTACGGGCCGCATTCCCCGACAGTTCATTAGCCGATTTGTACGATCCCTTAACCATGCCACCTGCATTGGTAAAAGCCCACAACGAGCTCGACAAAGCCGTCGATTTGGCGTACCGCTCCCAGCCCTTTACCAGCGAGGCCAACCGCATGGTGTTCCTGTTCGAGCTGTACGAAAAATACACGGCAGACCTTTTCACGAAAACCAAATCGAAGAAATTAAACAATAAATGAAATGGCCTATCATTCCTTGGTTCGTGTCCGCACGAACCAAGGAATCCCATGCTATTCGACATTTGTAATGTCGGATGATCGATCATAGGATTTGCAATCCGTTATTCCCATCTCATACTGGTCTTAGCGTCTCGCTGATTCTAGCGCAAGCGTCTGCCTGCCGTAGGTTGGTCTCGCTTATGCCCTCCTCGATGGCCTTGGGTTTGCAACCTACTGTTGGTACATTTATAGCGTAGCGTAATGCATGCCTCCTTCTGCTTCAGTCCATTAAGGTTAAAAAACAATCAAAAAAACGCCTTTGGCACATGCCATTGCCGCGCAAACCCACGCGACACCAAAGCTATAGTATGAGCCAAACCCACGCTACTCCCACTTGGACAAATACTTAATCAAAAACGAGCGTAGGTTTATTTAGACAGTCGCTTCAATTTGGACAGCATGAAAGGTTGACCAGGTGCAAGAACATGAATCCGTTCAGGATTAATGATTGACTTTTTTAGTCTTTCAGGATCACCATTGAAAGGAGCGAAATCTGGTGCATCGACCGAACCCCAATGACAAAGCAACAGTGGTGTATTGGGATAAGCGTTTGCAATTTTAACAGCTCCTTCAAATGTAAAATGCCATTCACTATCAGAAAAATCAAAAAGGATAGCATCAGGGACCGGTGAGATTGTCAGATGTTCCGGCATCAATCGTGAATCGCCCTGTGCCCAGATTATTCCATCAGGAGTTTCAATTAGAAAACCAGTGCAATCTTCATTTTTAAAAGTACGTTTCGCTGCTCCCGGATAGGCATTTTGCCATGCATGGTCAACGGCCACCATTTCAACAGACACACGACCAACTTTAAACTTATCACCCGGATTGTGACCGAAAGATGGAAAGCCTTCCGCTTTCATTAATGAGTCGACATACATCGTTGAATGAAAAGATTTAGTTACTGATTTCAGATCACGATTAGTGGGAATACTGTAGTGGTCATTGTCGCTATGCGTAACGAGAATAGCATCGAGCTTAGGAACATCCTCCGTTTTAACTGGGAAGTCTATCATGACTGGCATATCAAAACCTTTTA
Source organism: Cyclobacteriaceae bacterium (assembly GCA_041750735.1). Lineage (GTDB taxonomy): Bacteria > Bacteroidota > Bacteroidia > Cytophagales > Cyclobacteriaceae > JAAUQL01. The sequence goes on along the minus strand of JBGSYX010000129.1, from coordinate 1,304 downwards.
GAACTGGGTCAATCATCATTGTTGTGCCGCGGCTGTTGATAAGAAAACCGCCCATTCCCAGCCAGCGGATGGTTGTCTCTTTTGAGGAACCGAACGCCTCCTTTCCAAACGGTTGGGTTGGTGGCGCTTTGGCCTGATACTTCTTTTGCGTTGGCTGGTCAGCTACTTGTGCATATCCTACAATCGCAAACGCGACAAGTATTGCAACAGGGATTGTAGTTAAAAGAGACTTTCTCATATCGATTAACGTTTACTTTTTTTATTACACTTTCTTTTTTGACTAACTTTTAATTCTGGCAGTAGTGGCACAGTCTCTATTAGTTCAAGAGATTTAACCATGTGAAGCGTACCCGTTTTGTACTTGAGGAAATGGGGTGTCTGAATGTGTGACTGATATGCTTCAGCACTTGCATAGGTTTCCAGAATAGTAAAAAGAGTAGGGTTTTCCTTTTCATACAGTGCGTAGATCGTCAATACACCCGATTCTACACGCAAAGCGGTCTCAATACCTTCCTTGAGAAACGCTTTGTAACTCTCCAGATGTGCCGAATCAATAACCAATTTAGCCAGTCTCACGATTTGCCCTTTTTCCTGTGCGCTGACGTTTTGAGATGTGAACTGCATAACCATTAATGCGAAAATAATTTGGATTGATTTCATTTCCTGATTCATTAGTACAAATGAGGATTAAATTTAAAGAATATTCGCTTTATGATCTTAAACCCTGATGGCGCGAGTTTGCAACTCGTGCCCCTTCCTCTTGTCTAAAACTGGTCTTAGCGTCTAGCTGATTCTGGCGCAAGCGCCTGCCTGCCGTAGGAAGGTCTCGCTTGTGCCCTCAATGAATAGTAAGGATTACGATGAAAGGCCACCCCCCTCAATCGCTCGGCTGTGCCAAGTGAAAACTATGATTAAGGCATCTTGCCGGTTTGTCCAATGGTATTTAATTCCCTGTTATACGATTTCTAATGACGGATAACCGATCATAGGATTAGAAATCCATCATTGCCATCTCACACTGGTCTTACCGCCTTCCGATTCCGTGTTTGCGTCATTGCGATGATTCGCCCGCTTTTCAGGGCGATGAAGAAGCAATCTCTTCTCATACCTAGAGATCGCTTCGTACCTGCCGATGACGTGTTTTGATAAAAGGCAAAAAGAAACTGTCCCGTCCTGAAATAGGTTGACTCGAAATTGTTTACAATTAATTTCATGTCAATTTATTATTTTATTCCCTTTATTTTCAATTTTACAATGCCACGATGAAGCGGAGGCAAGCTCTGCTGGGGAGCAACTTGCCAAGG
>JBGSYX010000128.1:0-3751 GCA_041750735.1 Cyclobacteriaceae bacterium | reverse complement strand
TTCCCGGCTCACAATCATATCGAGGTGATCCATCATTTTCAGTTTTACGCCAAGACGGTTTGCCGAATAGCTGAATATATCCTGGATGGCATTGATATGAATAAGATAATTACGATTGATCCGGAAGAAACACGCAGGATCTACCATCTGCTGCACCTGGTCGAGGGAGTAGTCCAGATCGTATTTTTTACCTTGAATGGTTTTTAAAAATACTGCACGCTCCTGGATGAAGAAACACTGGATTTCATCCACGGAAATCGTGTGAAAATGCGTGCCGATCCGCACGAAGAAACGGCTTTTATAGCTCTTAGGCAATTGTTGAGTTATCGACTTCAGCTTTTCAACCATGTCGGGACGCACCTGAAATATGGATTTGTATTTTTCCACCGCTTTGAACAAGGCCACTTTTTCTATGGGTTTCAGCAGATAATCCACACTGTTTACCTGGAATGCCTTGATGGCATAGCTATCAAATGCGGTGGTGAAAATGATGGGGGTATCGATTTTTACCGTATCGAAAATTTCAAAGCAAACGCCATCATCAAGTTGAATATCCATGAAAATCAAATCAGGTTTTTCATGGGTATTTAGCCAATTTATCGCATCAATTACCGATTCGATCCTGGATACAATGCTGATGTCTGGCTCTATTTCTGTCAGCAATTTCTGAAGTTTATCGGCTGCCAGCCGTTCGTCTTCGATAATTAGCGCATTCATTGTATTTGCTTTACTGGAATTTTCACCTTGTATAAGCCATTACCTGATTCGACCTGAACTTCCTTATGCAGTACAAGTTTCACTCGCTCACTAAGGTTTTTCAGGCCGGTTTTGGAAGAAGGCTCGAGGTGCATTTTAGGCTGAAGAATATTTTCGACGATGAGGTTTTCCGATTCCTGGTAGATTTTTATGGCCAGCGGTTTTTCCCTGGTTGCGGCATTGTGTTTCAGGGCGTTTTCCACAAGTAGTTGAATGGAAATAGGTAAAATCTCATAGTTGGCAGCGTTATTTACATCGATTGTCATGTTGATTTTACCATTATCGCGAATTTTTTGAAGGAAGAAATAGTCGTTTACGAATCCTATTTCCTTCAATAAATTGATGAGTTCTACGTCTCTGTTTTCAAGTATGTAGCGATATATGGATGACAATTTATTGATAAACTGTTCTGAGAGCTGCGCGTCAGTCGCCACCAGTGACGATAAGGTATTCAGGCTGTTGAAAAGAAAGTGTGGATTTACCTGGCTTTTTAGCGTTTCGTACTGGAATATTAGCTTTTCTTCTCTCAGTTTACTTTCACGTTTCAGTGCATTGTTCCACTCAAGATAGAAAAATATAAGTGCCCCAAGAGAAATCCCGATGATATAGGAAATAAGATAACTGCGTAGTTCAAACTTTATGAAATGGTCAAGAACACTGGAAAAGTTCTGATCATAATTATACATGGCTATGGCAATGGTTAAAAATAAGATCAGGAAAGAAATCACCAAAACAATCAGATAAAACCGGCCGAGTTTGAGCAGGATTTGTCGCTTATAACTTTTTCCGGACTCATAGCTGCCTTTTGTAAAGATCCACTTGGCAATGACCATAAATATTTCCAGTTGAACCAGCACAATTGCAAACATGAACCAGAAATCGGAAGTGAAGGGTGTCCCTCGCCAGATAAGGCTGAAAAATACTGTGGTTGCAAAACCCCCAAGAAGTATCTTCAAATGGAATGCAATCCTTGTTGGTAAATAGAAATCAATAGCGCCGCGTGTTTTCATGATGTGTTGAATTTCTTGATAATTAAACTGAAATACTAATGGATTTCCGTTGACTTATTGAGGTGTAATAATTCCGTTAGCTGCCAGAACCCCCAGCATACTCATAAGCACAATGAGAGATACCGCGACGATAAAGATGACGTTCCAGGTTTTTTTCGGATGGTCGTACCATTTACAAAGCATGAAAGCAAACATACCCGTTTGAGGTACCAGTTCAAAATATCCCCGAACGTGATTTGTAAATGATAATTTGGTATAGATAAATCCTTCAATCGAACCGCCGGGAGCAGCACATGTCGACAGAATGCACAGACCGACCATAAGCCCCCACAGCTTCAGCCAGCCATATTTCACCTTGATAAATGCCTCTTTAAAAAACCAAAGCGCCAGAGCAAAAACCAGTCCCCTGAATACCTGCAGTGCCGGCCCTGCAGCTATCCAGGGCGAATCGTAAGGGCGAAATATTTTGGAGTTGTTGAATACTTCTTCATAATTCAGAAGGTTGGAAGCAATAACTCCCATAATAAAATAGGATACCATATGTGTGGCAGTGATCCTCCAGAAGAATGTGCCAAATGAATAGTGTTTATTTTCCATGGTTTAAAATTTCTTTCGTTTGTTTTGAATTCTCGTTCATTGTGAATTTCCCCAAAACCCATGATAATATCATTCCCCATAAAAAGCTGGATGACGATGTTTCGAGCAGATGGGCAAATCGCACTTCAGGATTCATATAGGGATTGGGAAGCAGAAGTTGGCCGCTGCCCAGCAGCGAGAGTAAAAGGCCGAGAATAATTCCCTTTTTGATTATAGACCCATTGGATGTGCCCAGTACCGCAAATGCAATAATTACCCAGAGTAATCCGCGCAATATCTGAAAGAGGTATAGACCCGAGGCAAAGTTAGCTTTCATTATGGCAATGATGGATTCCATGGTTGTACTTTGGGTATAAAATTGCCGGACGGCATCAAATTGCCAGGCGATCAGGTATCCGGCGGAAAAGTACACCAACGGCCAAACGATCACTGAGAGCACCATTATCCTGATAACAAGTGAAGGAATAGAGATCTTGACCGGCTTGAATAATACGTTATTTTCTGATTTGAAAAGATGCCCTGAAATCCACGTGGCTGCGATAGAAAAAAGTAGGCTCATGATTGCTCCGCCACTAACGAGAGCCCAAATGCCATCGACAGGAAGTTTAAGGCTGTCATTGAACCAAAATGTTTCAATTTGTGACATAAAGTATTGGATGCCAAACATGACAAAGAACAAAACCAGGATAAGTTTATAGCCGTGAAGCCTTGTGTTATTGATGTAGTACAATACGACAGATGTATGGAGCAGGCAGATGATAAACAACATGATCACTACATTACCCTGGGCCTCTGATGAAGGTTTCATCAGGTCGCTGGGAAAAATGGCATTTCCGGCTGCCAATCCTGCCATCCAGAATACCATCATTAGTATGGCAAGTAATATCCAGATAAGTCCGTTTTTCATCACGGCGGAGATCGTTAAATTATGTTGCGTGGTTTTAACAAGAATTTGCGTTTCCATATAATCAGTATTTAAATCGATCCAAATTTTGCACGGTCTACCATTTTTTAAGTAAAGATTCCTGCAGAGTTGCCATAAAATCATGCTGAACCGTCAACCGGCATGATTATCCATAGTTAAGTTTTAGTAAAGACCTATTAAGCGGTTAATTCTTCCTATTTTTGCAGCCTGAAAAAATTTGACAAAACATCATGGCAAACATTGTAGCAATTGTCGGAAGGCCAAACGTTGGGAAATCCACGCTTTTCAACAGACTGATAGAGCGGAGGGAAGCCATCATGGATGATGAAAGCGGCGTAACACGCGACCGTCATTATGGCTATGCCGAGTGGATCGGCAAGGGATTCACCGTTATCGATACAGGTGGCTATGTTCATGGTTCCGACGATATTTTTGAAGGAGCTATCCGCAATCAGGTAATGAC
>JBGSYX010000127.1:0-6871 GCA_041750735.1 Cyclobacteriaceae bacterium | reverse complement strand
AAACGAACCAAAGAAAAATCAAGACAAAACAAAGCTTCCACACACTTTCCAGCCGCACCCCCGCTGTTTTGTCCGACCACCGCACTTTTTCAATATAAAGTCTTTTATGTTTTTAAGCAGACCATAGTTAATCATGATTTCTCCCACTCCGGTATTCATTCACTAAGACAAAAAAGCCAAGCCCTGAAGCCGTGAGCAAACAAAACAGACTGAAATACGGCATGCCAAGCATTCCTGAATACTCCTTGCCAATGGAAAAAGCATAGCTTATCCCAGCCGAAATAATCAGGGCGCTCATTACCAAAGCCATGACGAGTCGGTTGGCGATAAAATCAAGTTGGCGGCGGTATTGGTCGTAACCGATTTGCCTGGTGTTCAGCACAATTTTTCCCTTCCTGACTTGCTTCACAATGTCGCGGATTTCCAAAGGGAGGTTATAAAACAGGGTGAACAGTTGGGTTGTCGAATGGCTGATCTCGCCGGTAATATTTTTAAAGCTGAACTGTTCAGAAACCAGTTTTAATCCGTATGGTTTTATATTTTCCAGAACATCAAACCCGGGATCAAGGGTATGGGCAGTATTTTCCAATGTGGCCAGTGACCGTAGAATAAGGAATATGACACCAGGAATTTGCAGTTTGTATTTATAGGCCAGTTTTTGTAATCGCGCCGTAAAGTCCTTGACGCCAACGTCTTCATTGGCAAAGATCACATAATCCTGAATCAGGTCGTTCAGGTCATATTCAAAAGCCCGCATGTCCTCGATTTCATGGTCTATGGCCAGTCGGCGCAGATTAGTGGCCATGCTTTTGGCGTCTTTGTTGGCAAGACTGATGAATACCCCCGCAAAAGCGTACTTCTGGGATTGCATCAACTTTCCGGTCATGCCAAAATCGATAAGGGCGATTCGTCCATTTGGCTTGATCAGAATATTTCCCGGATGCGGGTCGGCATGAAACACCCCGACTTCAAATATCTGTTTCAGGTAAATATCCAGACCTTTTTTAGCGATTACCTTGGGATCAAGCCCCCAGGATTTTATGGTATGCAGGTCATTTACTTTGCATCCGCTGACAAATTCTATGGTGAGAATCTTTCCCGTGGTCAGTTCGCGGTATGGCTTCGGGATGTAAAGTTCTTCATAGTCTTTATAGAGAGTTCGAAACAGATCCAGGTTCCTGGATTCCATTTGGTAGTCGAGTTCATTATGAAGGCTCTTTGAAAAAGTATCGACTATTTCGTTGGGATTAAGAATACCGGCCTTGATGAAGTAGTTTTCGGTAATTCGGACAAATTCAACAATGAGCGATAAGTCCGCCTCGATCTGGCGGCGGGCAAATGGCCGCTGCACTTTCACTACTACGTCTTCACCACTAATCAGCCGGGCGCGATGCACTTGGCCAATACTGGCTGATCCGATGGGTATTTCGTCAAAATAAACAAATGTCTCGGCAATTGGTTTGCCGGTTTCCCGTTCTATGATCTCCTTCGCCTTTTCGGTGGGAAACGGCGGTACACGGTCCTGGAGTTTTTCCAGTTCTGTAATCAACGATTCCGGCACCAGGTCGGGCCGGTTGCTGAGCATCTGGCCCAGTTTTATGTAAGTAGGCCCAAGCTCCTCCATGATAAGCCTGATTCGTACCCAGCGCGTCTGGGTAAACCGCTGCTCTTCGGGTTCGGCGGAGTCCTTGCCTTTTCTACGATAATTGAGTATCTTGTTTAATCCGGTATTGATTACGATGTCCTCAAAGCCATATTGAATCAGCACTTCGATGAGTTTGCGGATGCGGCCGATATTCGTAATGGTCTTTTGAAAAAACATGAATTACCTGGACTTTTGGACGAATTTATAAAAACTATCTCACGATCGACTGAAAAAAACAAATGCCAAATCCTGTTGATGAATTTGGCATTGATTCATGAATGCTTCCGGCTGTCAAACCGTTTCTGGCTTTTCTACTTTCTTCGGGGTTGGCTTTTTAGCCATTGGAATAGGTGGTTTATTGGCCGCTTTTAACTTGGCTTCCAAAACGGCAACACGCTTTTTGAGGTCAGTTACTTCTTTTTCAGTAGCGAAATTAAAGCTTCCAAGAGTGCGTTCCACAATTCCCCTCAATTGCGTTTCCAACTCATCCTTTTTCGTTTTTGCGTTTTTCAGGAAATCATCCATCATCTTTTTACCATCTTCGCTGGAAATCTTTCCTTTTTTCATAAGATTTTCGATGGTCTTTTTAGCATCTTCCGTGCTGAGCTTTCCCTCCTTCACAAGCTTGTCGATCAGCTTCTTCCCTTCGTCCATACTGAGTTTTCCTTCGCTCACCATTTTGTCGACAGATTTTTGAATCTTTTCTGCCGTCATTGCAACCAGCCCTACGCCGGTGTACAAAAAGTTTTTAAACAGGTCTTCCATAGTGTTGACTATTAAGTGACGTCTTTTGTACAATTTACATAATTATAACGATTTTTCAGGGCATTTAATTCAACTATTTTTGTTAAAAAAGGCAAAAATGAGGATTTGCTTTACCATTCAGCGTAAAATTTTCCATCTCATCAAATAATTAGTCGACTCTGGTTTTCTTAATACCTGTGAAACGTAAATTGACAAACTCGACGACCTTTCCGATGGCTTCCTTTGCCTCGGGTATGGTACCAAACATATGCCACCAATGTATGAGCCCGTGCCAGGTTTGGAATATGATATCCACACCTTCCTGCCTGGCTTTTTTTACAAATCGCACCGAATCGTCGTAGAGCACTTCACTCTCGCTGGCCTGAACTAAAATTGGTGGCAGCCCCTTCAGATAGCCAAAAAGTGGTGAAATATAGGGATCCGACCGGTCATGGTCTCCCGCATACATATCCGCCCATCGGCGCATCTCGAATACATCCAGGAAGCGGTCGTTTTTTGCATTGCCGGATACATTTCTCCCGGCCCCATTTAAATCCAGATACGGCGAAAGCAGCACGGTGCAGCATGGCAGCGGAAGTCTGTGATCGCGCAATTCAAATTGCAATGCTAGTGCAAGCCCACCGCCAGCCGAATCGCCAACTATGGCGATATGATCGGCTTTATATCCAGTTTCGAGCAACTTATTGTACGCGTAAAAGGCATCATCCAATGCAGCAGGGTATGGATTTTCAGGAGCTTTTCTGTAATCAATGACGAGGCAATAAGCCCCCACACCTTTGGCGATGGACCCGGCCAATGCTCTGTGCGTATGAGGCGAGCCGATCACGTAGCCGCCACCATGAAGGTATAGAATGACACGGTCGCTTACTGCGTCACGAGGCGAGAGCCACTCGGCGCCAAAGAGTTCATATTCGATTTTTTCAAATGATACATCCCAGGGTAGTGTAGAAAACATGGTTGAGGTTTCCAGGATATTTCTGAGGTGATTCACTGGAGGCAACTTCCAGTACATCGGAACACTCAAGGTATTCAGTATATTCTTCAGAAAATCGTGTTTGAAGGATGTCATAGTTGCTGCCTGTTGTTTATGTGTCTTTCTGTCTGGGTTTTTGCAAACCTTTTATCAGAATAGGAATCCACCCAAATATTGGAAGATAAAAGAACATCAGTTTGGGCGATTTGAAGACTATGGTCAATGAAGAAATAAACCCGGGTTTAAACGGTTTTTCAAGTGTTGTATTACCGTACCACCATTTGTTGAATTGTTCGAATAGAAGCGGCCAACCGAATGGGAGTGTATAGGGAAATTTGCCTGGATTGCTAAAGATAGATATCAGAAAGTCCCAAATCTTATATGGGTTTTTACCATATTTTGCCGCAGCTTCATCGAGTTGCACCTGCATTTCCTTCCGGACTCGTTCTTTTATATCGACCAATTCTTCATATGACAATTCCTCTATGCTTTTATCCGTCATCCGATATGGACTGATGGATTTTCCGAGTACGTAAGTAAGCCTCGCGGGAAATCCCATGTAAAATACCCAGGGTTGCAGCGGGATCAGCAGGGATATCGGGCCAACCGGGAAAAACGGTACACCAAGCTTATTGACTAATTTGTTGAGCAGCGAACTTTTGTATGCCACCGGATTCACAAACTCACCATTCACAGTAAGAATCGGCACCACATCAGTCTGGTATTTGATCGACATAGTGATGAATGAAGAAGAAAACCGCTGCAATTTATAGCGGTGATTGAATCCCTTCGAGATGCCAGGAACGCCTTCCGGATAGATTAGCAGGTTATGGTCATTTTGCTGCATCATTGTTTCAAAGTTCAGGAACGACGCATCCACGGAGCCCACAATTTTCCAGATGTTGTCAATCAGATACGGGTTCATGAGCTTAGATTCTGAAAGCATGGGCGAAGCCAACGGCCGCATGCTGTTGTTGTCATAATCAAATATCTCGTAAACTCCGGCTGCTAAAATGATGGCATCCCAGGGAAATGCCATGCCGGAGTGATTGCTTGCAAAAATCAGTGGCACTTCCGGATTGTTGCGTTTTGGCATGTTTTCAAAGCCGATGAACCGTGACCGGAAATAGTAGTGGCTCAACAAGTTTATTACGTGCTTAATGAGTTGTCTTGTATAATCGATATTGAAATACTCGTGAATAATCCGCACGTTTTTTCGGGCAGCGTCCGAAAGGTCGATGTACCAATTGTTTTTCGATGATGTCGCGCGGGGTGCATTCATGCTGCGTATAGCAAATCGTGTTGTTGAAAATGATTTCTTTCTTGAGCTACCTTAAATATGTCAAAAATCCATTAAATTTAATGTACAACCTGCCAAAATTAAGTTAACGATTACCCCTGAAATTAAAAACAAACCAGGGCGAAACTTCATTAATTGTTGACAAACTGATGACTGAAAATTACGATTACATTATTATCGGGTCTGGCTTTGGAGGGAGTGTTTCTGCGTTGCGATTAGCAGAGAAGGGATACAGCGTGCTGGTTATTGAAAAAGGGAAACGTTTTCAACCTGAAGATTTCCCAACGTCGGACTGGTATCTTCACAAATTTCTGTGGGTCCCGACCCTCCGATGGTTCGGATTTCAAAAACTTACTTTTTTCAGGAAAGTTACCATCCTTAGCGGCGTGGGAGTAGGTGGCGGAAGCCTCGTGTATGGCAATACGCACATGTTTCCTCCCGATGGATTTTTCAACAATCCCGTATGGTCACATTTCCAAAACTGGAAAGAAGCGCTGTTGCCATATTACGATAAGGCACGGACTATGCTGGGCACACGGAAACTCACTATACTCCATGATGAAGACCTCCTGCTGAAAGAAGTGGCAGCAGACATGGGCCGGGAGACGACCTTTGACAGTGTAAATGTAGGCGTCTATTTTGGAGATACAGAAGTAGCCACTGATCCGTATTTCAATGGCAGAGGACCAATGCGACTCGGATGCCGGGGATGCGCCGGATGCATGGTCGGTTGCCGCTATAACGCCAAGAATACGCTGGATAAAAACTACTTATACCTTGCTGAGCAACTCGGAGTAAAAGTCCTTGATGAAACACTAGCCACAAAAATTGAGTACAAGGAGGGCATGTTTACAGTACATACCCGAAGCAGTACATCGTGGTTTCAAAGGCAAAAAAAATCCATAATCTCCAAAGGTCTCATCATCAGTGGAGGCGTACTCGGTACCTTGGATATTCTGCTGCGACAAAAATATGAGTATAAGACATTGCCTGACCTTTCCGATCAACTGGGTGAAAACGTCCTTACCAATTCAGAATCATTATGTGGTGTGAGCCATGCCGATCGAAAGTTGAACAATGGTGTTGCGATTTCTTCCTACTTCAATCCAGATGACCACACGCATGTGGAAATAGTGAAATATAATGACACCTCCGGTGCTTTAGGTCGCCTCGCGACGCTTGCTGTAGGTAAAGGCAATGGCTTTATCAGGATGATACGGTGGTTTGGTGCAGCGGTGACGCACCCTTTTAGATTTCTGAAGATTACTTTCAAGGTGAGAAACTGGGGAAAAAACACGGTGATATTCCTTGTGATGCAATCAATCGATAACTCCATGCGCATGATATGGAAAAAAGGGCTTTTTGGTAGCTCCGTCAGTTTCAGAAATGACAAGCAGGTGAAGGTTCCGGCTTTTATACCGATCGGACAGGAGGTAATGATGCGTTTTGCCAAAAAAGTCAATGGTATTCCACAAAACAATTGGCCGGAGATCGTACTCAACATGCCGATGACGGCGCACATCCTTGGAGGCTGCCCCATGGGCAAGACAGCAGACTCGGGCGTGGTCAATGAACGGTTTGAAGTTCATGGATACAAGAATATGTACATTCTCGATGGCTCTATCATGCCGTGTAACCTGGGTGTAAATCCAAGCCTTACCATCACGGCGCTTGCCGAGTATGCCATGGATCAAATACCTGAAAAACCATGAATTGGGATTAGAATCAGGTGGATTGATTTTAAAAACTGATAAAAAAGCGTTGAGGCGAAATAAAGTATTGTTCAAATTATTTAAGTTTGATATTAATTATTGTTGCAGAATACATCTTGACGTAATTTGACTGTGATTTAACCATCAATAATTATTACCCTTTGCTGTGTTTTTTTAGATTGAAAATTTTTTACGATAAGAAGGAATTAACAGATACTTAACCCCAAATTAAAAAGATGAAAAAACTTTTCTCGATGGTGGTTCTCTTTACTATAGTATGGGGAAGCTGCGTAGCATCAGGCTACCAGGTTCTTCTGCAAGGAAACAGAACTACAGGCATGGGCAACCTGGGCGTTGCCATGCGAAGTGATGCCTCCAGCTTGTTCTTCAACCCCGGCGCTATGGGGCTTTTGGACTATAATAGCATCCAGGTTGGATTTAATCCTATTTTCGCGAACAACGCCTACTGGGATTCC
>JBGSYX010000126.1:0-8184 GCA_041750735.1 Cyclobacteriaceae bacterium | reverse complement strand
AGGACAAGAAGTACAAAAAGAGGAAATCTCCAAAACGCTTTCACTGGATTATGGATGATTAATTAAGACTTAAAAATAACCTCGCCTGATGATAAAAGGACAAAAAGAAAGCAAGTATTTCTACTTGCTTTCGAATTAATGTTATGTAGATAAAGCACTAACCTCCTGTATAACCCGGGTTTTGTACCAGGTTTTCATTGTTATCCATCTGCTGACGTGGGATCGGAAAGATGTTCCTCGTCGGATCAGGATTTGCGACTTCACCTGGAAATCCCGATGGTGGAACCCATTTACCTACTTCCTTGTAAATACCCCATCTGATCAGATCCTGGCGACGTATGATTTCGAACGCCAATTCACGACCGCGCTCGGCGAGTAAGGCACCACCTGGTTGTGAACCTTCCTCAATTTTAAAGCTGACGGGCCCATCAAGGGTGGTGAGTGGAGCAATTCCAGTACCGCCATGGGTGATCCTCACCTGGTTAACTAAAGCAAGTGCGGTAGCATCTGTAGGATTTGACATATTACCCTTTCTCCAGATCGCTTCAGCTTTCATCAATAATACGTCTGCATATCTGAATACACCATAGTCGTTGCTCATTTCAGAAGTTCCACCTATTTCGTACTCCCACTTACCGACGCGTGCGCCTTCCTGACGAAGTGTGTTGGGGCCGATGGAGTTAACCTTAGGTGTGAAATTGAGTTTGGTGCCATCCGGGTCAGTTGCCTCTGCGCCATTGTCTACTACTAGTGTAACTTTATCTGCCTTGTACTGATAACCGGCAAGGAAGGTTCCTCTTCTTAAGCCTGGTCCTGCAAGGGTGCCGGCATCGCCTTTGCGAAGGTCTTCATCTTCAAACGAATTGTAGAATTCTTCCATTGTACAGAATCCATTCCATGGCTGTGAAGTAAGGTTGTATGTCTCCTGGCTTCCGTAATGCAGGGTATTCATCGGTAGATTAAAACCTTGTGCAAAGACTTTGTCATAAGGAATCGCAAAGATAAACTCCTTTGAGACTTCATTCTTAACATTAAAGTTGGTAAAAAAGTCACTTTCGAGGCTGAATTTTCCTGAGTTGATGATCTCATCGCACGCGGCGATTGCACCATCCCAGTCAGCAGTTCCGGTAAATACCTCTGCATTCAGACGCATCTTTGCTTCCACCATTTTAGCTGCCCAATAGTTCATCCTTGCATAGTTCGCTCCCCCAACATCCTTGGATAATTTTGGAGTCCATTCGGCCAATTCATCCATGATGAAGCTATAAACTTCGGCACGCGGATTATTTGCCGGGTTAGGATCAGCATTTGAAAAACCTGTTACTATAGGCACATTGCCATAGAGATCGATGAGGATGTAATAGAAAAAGGCACGCAATCCTGCTAATTCGCCAATGAATTTGGCAGCTTGCTCTTCAGGAACATCTCCATTATCTACAAGGACTTGAAAAGTCTCAATCAGACGGTTGCAATCAGAGATACCACTAAATGCAAAACCCCATGCATCATTGACGTCTTCATAAGACCAGGTGTGCAACGATCTGCGGCGATGGCTACCACCGTCGTCCCAGTCAGATCCTCGGGTGGGGTACATACCCTGGTCTGTAGTAGAATTCTGGAATTGATGCACTTGCCCTGTAGCATAGCCGTACAATTTGGTATATGCGGCGCCAAGGTAGGCGATGTATTGTTCTTCTCCTTTCAGAAATTCCTCAGGAGTAACAACGTCGTAAAGCTCTTCGTCGAGATTGGTGCATGAGGGTGTGAATAACACCGCAAAGATCCCGACGAGTATCAATTTACCTATTGAATTAATTCGTTTCATTTTTCTAGATTTTAAATTCATCATGTCTTAGAATCCCAGGTTTACGCCGAGTGATACTGATCTTGTGAGGTACCAGGTTTGTCTTCTGTCAATACCGGGAGCAAGAATATTTCCATCATCCGCATCAAAATATCGTACTTCAGGATCCGGACCTTGATAATCAGTGATAACAAAGAGGTTATTACCGGCCAAGTATAAGCGGGCCTTGGTAAAGACCGAACCCGGGTTCATTCGGAAATTATATCCGATGCTCAGGTTTTCAAGTTTGAAATAGTCGCCGCTTTCTACATGGTAAGAAGAAGCTTTTCCGAGAGCACCAGAAGGATAAACACCGGTATCCGGATTTTTCAGGTCCCTAGCAGATTTCAACAGGTTATAGGAAGTGATAGCGCCAGGAACTTCATAGAATCCTCTCATGGAATTGAATATATCATGCCCGAATACGCCCCTGAAGAACAAGTTTGCATCGAAGTTCTTCCATGTGAATGTATTACCAAAACCAAATTCGAAATCCGGTAAACCATTACCGATAACCTGCCTGTCAATCGCTTCAATCTTGCCATCGGGTTCATCACCATTGGTTCCGCCTCCGGCAATATCTTCAAAGGTGTATTGACCATCTTCAGCAATTCCGGTAAAGACAAGTCCCCATAATTGACCCATTGGTTTTCCTTCCTCCACACGAACAAGTGGGGTGTCATTCTGACCGGGAGAACCCATAAAGCCCATATCACGAACTCCGAAATTAAACCCATTCTCTGGATCTGAGAGGGATACAATTTTATTCTCTAAGAAATGAGTATAGGTAACTGTTGCAGTATAATTAAAGTCAGCTTTTGCAACTGCTTTCCAGTTTAGCAATACTTCCAAACCGGAGTTTTTAATATTACCGACGTTTGTCCATGTCGTTGGTGCCAAATTAGGAGGTTGGGGTACTCCAAAATCCCAGAGAAGTGATTCAGTTGTTCTGGAATACCAATCAATGGCTCCAAAAACCTTATCACCAAAAAAGGAGTAATCCACACCAATGTCGGTTTCTTTCTTACTTTCCCAACCGAGATTTGCGTTGGCGTTACGTTGTGGTCCATAAGCCGGAACAAATTCACCGTTGTAAAAGAAGCTTGAACCAGATGGTTCAGTAACGACTTTTGAAAGGTAACTATCTCTAACATTGTTTCCTGTTTCACCATAACTTGCCCTAAGTTTCAGGTTCGTAATAGAAGAGCTGTTGATGAAGTTGGCGAGTTCCACACCGGCACTTATCCCCGGGAATAAACCCCATTTACTATCATCACCGAATCTGGAACTACCTTCCTGCCTCAAGCTCGCTGAAAGGAACCAGGTCTGATCCCAACTAAGGTTGGCCCTTCCGAAGAAGGCAATGAGCCTGTTCGTGTTTTTATAGCTATTAACACTCGCGATACCTGTTTTTATGTCATTCGCCGCTTGAAGTCGGTTATACTCAAACGCATCGGTTATAAAATCACCAGCTTCAACACTAAATCCTTCATAGGCAAAATCCTGATATGAGTAACCTCCCACGAGGTCCAGAGTTCCATTTCCAATATCTCCATTCCATCTCAAAGTGGATTCAAAAAGCTGGTTGTAGCTATCATTGTATCCTTTATAGGCCAAACCATTCCTATTGATACCTGTTCCAAAACTATATTTTGAAGAATACCGGTTTCTGATTTCGCTTCCTGATAGGAAAGAATAGGCCACGTCAAAAATCAGGTTATCGATGATTTCATAACCCGCCCGGAGTTGAATGTTGAGATTCTTATCAGTGCCTTCGTTGGTTTGCTGCTCCATCATGGCAACAGGGTTAAGATAATCAAACAATACCTGTTGGAAGTATCCGTCATACCTGTCATACAAAGGATCATCGTCCTTCACAGGTGCCGTAGGGTTATAAATTGATGCCATTTTAAAGGCATCGTTATATCCATAATCTGCATTGTTCAGTGTACCGCCCACGTTAAAGCCAAGCGTTAACCTGTCATTAAGGGTTTTATGAGTAAGGTTTATCCTTGTGTTGAACCTTTCAAATCCTGTGGTGATACCGGTACCCTGTACATCCCTGTAATTTAGAGATATACGATAATTAGTTTTATCGTCGGCTCCTGAAACTGCAAGGTTATAGACCTGGCTAACGCCTGTTTCAGTGATTTCATCAAACCAATCTGTGCTTGCACCATAGTCAGTACCCAGACCTAACTCATCCGAAAAATCTCTCCACTCATCAGCAGTTAGCATATTCGGGAAGCGGTAAGGAGTTTCCATGTTTACATAACCATTGAAATCTACGGCCATTTGACCTTTAGTACCCGTTTTGGTAGTGACGATAATCACACCACTTGATCCGCGTGTACCATAGATTGCCGCTGCAGAAGCATCCTTCAACACGTCCATGGAAGCAATGTCGTTCGGGTCAATGTTTCTTAGATCTGCTCCTACAACACCATCCACTACAACAAGTGGACCTGAATTGGTTGAGCTGAGGGTTGAAAGACCACGCAAACGAACTGTAAAACCATCGTTCGGGTTGCTACCGACCCTGGCAATAGAGAGACCGGCAACTTTTCCCTGAATCAACTGGGTTGGATCCTGAACGTTACCAATCTGGAATGATTCGCTTTTCACGCTGGCAACCGCCGAGGTGATTTCCTTCTTTTCCTGTGTACCGTAACCGGTAACCACAATCTCAGAAAGAGCAGTAATATCAGAAGATAATGCCACATCGATCACTGATTGGGTGCCGATTACGACTTCTTCTGAAACATAACCAACGAAAGAATATACAAGTGATGTCGCATCTCCTGGAAGATTGAGCGAATACTTGCCATCCATGTCAGTCACCGTACCAACCGTAGTGCCTTTCACAATTACGTTGGCCCCAGGAACAGGGCTCCCGGTGTCCGACTCTGTTACCGTGCCGGTAACTACCCGTTGCTGGCCAAATGAAACGTTGGCAGCAAAGAGTACACATGTCGCAATGAGTATTAGATTACGCATAATGAACTTATTAAGGTTTAAAATAATTTGTGTCGTAGTACAGTGAATCAAAAATTACCAAAATTTATGGTTGTCCTATAACAAGAAAAAGGCTTCTTCTGACGGTGGTTAAATTTTGGGTTTTAGTGGTGCTCTGTAATACTTATATGCATATTAGGCAGGTTCACACTAATAGTCAAACAATAAAATTAAAATTATTTTACGCAATCGTTTGCGTAAACGCCAGAGTGAAGAAATTCAATAAATCAAAATTGATTCATGGCTTTTAACACCACTTATAGTACCTTTTACACTAACTAACATTTACTTAAGAAGTCGGCAGGATTTCCCAAACATTATGGATAAAAGAACTAACAACAAAGCAAAACGGTCAGGACGCCGCAGAAATCAGGCTTTTGCTTTCTTATATACAGGAACAGTGCTGCATGGCTCTCCATACGCGATGCTCGATACAAATGGACGAAGTCTTCGGGTGATTTCCGTATAAGCCGAAACTGGTACAGTTTTATCTCCACATCCCTTCACAACAACCTTTTTGTCCTGGTATACAGTGGGCACTATTCTATCGAGAGATTTGGAAAAAAGTGCATCTTCCAAAGCCGAAAGATCGCCCTGGACAATACTCTGTGCATAAGGCTCCAACCTGGACGTAATGAGCATATAGGCCCACACAGGCACAATGGCATCTACCGAACAATACAAGGCCACGTGCTTATCTTTGTATTCTGTCCAATCGATGGCTTGTATGGACTCGCGAAAATCCTTCTCTCTGAGTATTTGTTCCATGAATAGAAGTTTCTTTATGTCAAAAACGACTCTTTCCCCCGGCACATAGTACTCCTCAAGATCCAGGGTAATCAATGGACTATTCGCAACCCGGTTAACTATTTCCATAACTAATGCTTTACCAGATTAAACAAGTTTAGGGGCTGATGGTTTTTTTGCAATAAAATCCTTGAGGTAGTAAGGCTCAAAGGTGGTTATATCCTCGAAATTCTGTTGCTGAAACTGTTTCCAGGCCAGCGATCCGATATGCTCAGCATTCGGGTAAATCCCATCTATAAACAATGCGTTAGGCTGATGCCTCAATGATTCTTTGCATTTTGCTGCGCCATTTCCGAAAAATAATATCCTTTGTCCGGTTAAATATTCCTTAAATGAGTTCTCATCGATTACAAGGGCTTTTGTCGGCTGGAGAATGTTTAATCCCTTTCCAAAAACCATGCAATAAACTTCCATCCTGCGTGCATCGATCATGGGACAAAGTAGCGCATCTTCCTGAGCTAATCCGGTAAACCCAAATGCCATGGCCTCCAGGGTATTAATTGCTATGAGGTTAATGCCCAATCCGAAACACAGACCTTTTGCCGTCGCCGTACCGATACGCAGACCGGTATAAGAGCCCGGACCTTTGGATACTGCTATTGCATGAATGCTGCTAGTTTGTATGCCGCAGACTTCCAGCAGATGATTGATCGACGGCACAAGGTACTCTGAGTGTGATTTGATGCGATGTATATGCTGACTTGCCAAAAGCGCTCCGTCTTCATGTATTGCGATGGAGGATGTAACAGTACTTGTCTCGATGCTTAATATGATGGCCATTCAAAGCTTATACTAACTGAAAATATTAATGGTAAAACACCTTGAAACAAGCCTTGAAAACCTCAACAACATGGGTTATACCTTGGTGCTAGTTAGCCGGCTTTAGGAGACTGGAATATTCGTCGCTATTTTTCAAAATCTCCACAGCAGCCTGCACCTGATTATCATTATCGAAGGAAGCCTCAAATGTTCCCTTCAGGAGATAATAGTGCTCAACAATGCGTTCTTCCAATTCGGCGCGAATTTCAGCAGAAAACTCCTTCAGGTCCTGCTCCTTGTTGTGAACCACCTTGGACTCGAGAAGATCGATCTCTTTGGAAATATTATTATAATACTGCTCCGTCTTGGCAAACTTCCGGAGTGTTTCAATAGTTTTCTCCACTTTGGTTACATAATCATAATCCTTGTCCCTGAGCCAATTCACGAATTCTTCATACTCACTATCTGATAGTTTGAAATCCTTTGCCGGCTTAATTTCAGGGTGCCGCAGGTGGTATTCCATGGCATAATCGAATATCAAACCTTTCGTTACAAGGCTTATTAAGATAGGAGTCGGTACCGGCAGATCTACCTCGACATCAGGATCCACTCCGCCGCCATCAAGTACAGTTCTGCCATTCTTGGTTTTAAAGGCAACCTTTAATGAATCGGGTATTGAGGCAGGGCTGCCATCTTCATTGCGATGTGTATAATTAATGGCCTGAATGCAACGGCCGCTGGGAATGTAATACTTTGCCGTTGTGATTTTCAATTGGGAATTATAGGACAAGGGCCGTGTGGCTTGAACCAGGCCTTTACCATAGGTCTTTTCGCCAACAAGCACTCCCCTGTCATAATCCTGAATGACCCCGCTGACAATTTCAGCAGCAGAAGCACTTCTGGCACTTGTTAACACCGCCACCGGGATTTGCGCATCTGCGGTAGGATTCAATGCATTGTAGACCTTGTTCCATTCGGTTACTTTGCCCTTCGTATTCACAACCTCGAGGCCCTGCTCAATGAATACATTCGACACATTCACTGCTTCGTTAAGAAGTCCGCCCGGATTATCGCGCAGATCGAGTATTATTTTCTGTGCGCCCTCTTTTTTCAATTGATCTAACGCCCGCTTCACCTCTTTACCGGCACCCTGGGTAAAATCCGATAATTTAATGTATCCTACATTCCCATCTACCAATCCAAAATATGGCACGTTATCGATAGTGATTTTTTCCCTTATCAGTTTAATATCCTGTGGCTTGTCATCTCCATATCGCAGAATAGTAATGTTAAGCTCTGTATTGGCCTGACCCTTGAGTAACTGGCTTATATCAGAAGTATTTTTTCCTTTTACGTCTTTGCCGTCAATTTTAAGAATCTGATCGCCGATTTTCAATCCTGCCTTGTAGGCCGGAAATCCTTCGTAGGGCATCATTATCATGCTTTTCCCGTTGCGTTCCCCGATCACCGCGCCGATACCACCGTATTCACCGGTCGTCATGGTACGATAATCTTCGATATCGTCTTCAGGTATATAATTGGTATAGGGATCAAGCGATGCAAGCATGGCGTCGATTCCCGTTTTGATGAGTGTATTAGGATTGACCTCATCCACGTAATACGAGTTTACTTCTTTGAATAAAGTGGCGAAAATGTCAAGGTTCCGCGTTATATCAGCATAACGTACATCAGGATTGTTGAAGGAGAAAAATGCCCCTGATGCCAGTGCGACGACGATTACGATAACGATGCCATGCTTT
>JBGSYX010000125.1:0-12385 GCA_041750735.1 Cyclobacteriaceae bacterium | reverse complement strand
CCGTTTCGGATAACCGCCGAGAACAGGACTATAAACAAGAAGCGGGTCATTGTTAATCTTTGTAGGAAATCAGCTTGAACTCATCACCGTCATAAACGCCGTATGTGTATGCGTGAAACCATTCGCCAAGGTTGAAGTAGGTGGAGTTTTCACCTATATTAATTTCCAATGGAAGATGCCTGTGTCCGAATACGTAGTAGTCGTGATGTGAACCTTTTTCCATTTCGCGGCAGTATTGGGTTAAATACTCTTTTTCACCCATAAATTGCTCATCGCCCTCACTTTTGCTAAGTCTGCTGGAGCCAGACCACGTTCTTGCGAACGCCATGCCAACGTCGGGATGAAGCCAGCGAAAGGCCCATTGTGCTAGTCTGTTGGTAAAAATACCCTTTAGTATTTTGTACAGTGCGTCTCCCGGACCCAGTCCATCGCCATGACCTATAAGAAAGCGGTGATTGTTGATTTGGACTGTGATGGGTTTTTTATAGATTTTTACACCAAGTTCACGTTCGTGATAGCCAAACATCCACAGGTCGTGATTACCGGTGAAAAAATATACCGGAATTCCATGGTCGACCAGGTCGGCAACTTTACTCTGGAAGCGGACAAATCCGCCCGGTACAACCCTTTTGTAATCAAACCAGAAGTCGAAGATGTCGCCAACGAGGAATACTGCCGCGGCATCTTTAGAAATATCATCAAGCCATTGTACGATTTTGGCCTCGCGCCGACGTTCCTGATCTGGTGTATTCACTGCCAGACCCAGGTGAAAGTCGGAGGCAAAATAAACCTTCTTGTTATTTTCGACGATCAGGGTGAGTTCTGGTATCATAAAAAATAAGGCAGCTTTAGGCTGCCTTGTTAATGGTCTATTTCGATTTTTTACTTCCTGAGTCAACTGCTTCCGGTATGGAGACGGCCTCGTCTGCAGCGGTTGAAGTAGCACTATTATTTTCTACATCATTAGATACCGGTGTTTTGTCACTGGCTGGCTCTGCTTGAGGTGTTGGAGGGCCATCGGTGAACGCCTGATATGTCGTTTGCTTTTCAAACGGACGTTTGCCGATCAGACGCTCCAGGTCCGACTGGAAGATTATTTCTTTTTCCAGAAGTTCTCTGGCGATGATTTCGAGTTTCTCACGCTTGTCGCTCAACATACTTTTCGCGCGCTGAAAGGCAGAATCTACAATTTTGCGAACTTCCTGATCGATGGTTTGGGCAGTTTCTTCTGAATATGGTTTAGTGAAACTGTATTCTGATTGCTTTGAATCGTAAAATGAAATATTGCCAATTTTTTCATTCATGCCATAAACCGTAACAATGCTGTATGCCAGTTTGGTTACCCGCTCCAGGTCACTCAAAGCACCGGTGGAGACTTTCCCGAAGATAATCTCTTCTGCTGCACGTCCACCAAGTGTCATACACATCTCATCCATAAGCTGTTCTGTCTGATACAGAAACTGTTCTTTTGGCAAATACTGTGCATAACCCAGCGCGGCCACTCCCCTCGGAACAATACTTACCTTAACTAAAGGATCGGCATGTTCGAGGTACCAGCCAGCAACAGCATGGCCGGCTTCATGGTAGGCGACAATCTTTTTTTCTTCCGGTGAAATGATCTTGGTCTTTTTTTCCAGACCACCGATAACCCGGTCAATAGCGTCATGGAAATCGTTCATATCCACAGCCTTCTTGCTTTTTCTTGCGCCGATTAACGCAGCTTCGTTACATACGTTGGCGATTTCAGCGCCGGCAAATCCCGGAGTCTGAGCGGCTAATTTTCTGGCGTCGACATCTTCACCAAGTTTAAGCGGTTTCAAATGAACTTTGAAGATAGCTTCGCGGCCCACGAGATCGGGTTTGTCTATACTGATCTGCCGGTCGAATCGTCCCGGGCGCAGTAGCGCTGAGTCGAGGACATCAGGCCGGTTGCTGGCTGCCAGGATGATGACACCTGAGTCTGTTGCAAATCCATCCATTTCAACAAGCAGTGAATTGAGCGTATTTTCACGCTCGTCATTGGATCCCGGCATCTGACCACGCCCACGTGATCTTCCGATAGCATCTATTTCATCAATAAAAACAATACATGGCGCCTTTTCCTTCGCCTGCTTGAATAAATCACGGACTCGCGCTGCACCTACACCGACAAACATTTCCACGAAATCAGAACCACTCAGCGAAAAGAATGGTACTTCTGCTTCACCGGCGACGGCTTTGGCCATAAGGGTTTTTCCTGTACCCGGAGGGCCTATGAGCAATGCACCTTTGGGAATTTTACCTCCAAGATTTGTATATTTCGTTGGGTCCTTGAGGAAATCCACGATTTCCATTACTTCTTCTTTAGCCTCTTCCAGGCCGGCAACATCCGCAAACGTAACCTTTACTTTATTCTCTGCATCAAACAAGGCAGCTCTTGATTTTCCAATATTGAAAATCTGGCCACCCGGTCCGCCTGTACCTGTCATTCGGCGCATGATAATCCAGAACACGATTAGGATCATGAAGAAAAACGCCACATTGAAGAATAGGCTGGTCATGTCTGATCGGGAATCAACTTTGTAGCCGATCTTCTCATCCGGTGGCAGCTCCGCATTCATTTCAGTGAACTTGTTCATGAAGTATTCTACAGATGCGATCGTGAACTGGAAATGCGGTATTTTATTTATGGCGTAAGCGGGTCGTTCAGGAATGGTGTATTCCCCACTGGCAATTCCTTTGTCATTGAGGAAGACTTCTACAAACTCCTGGTTTTTTATCACCATGATTTCTTTCACATGGCCTTTTCGGGCGATATCCAGAAACTTGGTTTCGGTGATCTCTTCAATTGCACCTGACTGATTGAAATAATATATGGAAAACACCAAAACCAGAAGGGAGAGAATGATCCAGATCTGGTAGTTTTGTTTAGGAGGAGTTTTCGGTATTAGGCTTTTCTTCTTAATACTGCTATTAGGTTCTGACATTATATAATTGATAAGTGATACTTGAGAACAATAATTATGACCGAATGTTACAGATCTTCAATTCGCGTTATCACGGCATCGCCCCACAATTCTTCCAATTTATAGTACGATCTGACATCCTGTTTGAAAATATGCACGACAACGTCAACATAATCCAACAAAATCCATTCCTTATTTTCAAAACCTTCCCTATGCCAGGGGCGTTCCTTGTTGCCTACGATCACTTCTTTTTCCACTGAATCGGCAATGGTATCTACGTGTGTGTCCGACGTTCCTGTACAAACTATAAAATAATCGCAGATAGCGTGTTTAATGCGTTGAAGGTCGATAATTACTATGTCTTTCCCCTTTTTTTCCTGAATGCCTTTTACAATATATTTGCTGAGGTTTTCTGCTGGCGCAGGCCTGTTTTTTTTACCCATTATTTAGTGTTATCAAGTTGCAAACTTACTAAAAATACTTGCATAAATTATTTAAGCATACGGGATTAATTGGCAAAAAGGCATTATTCCTGCCAGCTTGTCACTCCACCAATGAAGTCGCAGCCAGGATAGTTGCCGAAGAAAAAGCGCAGCATGGCTACGTGGTGTACACCGATTTCCAGACAAAGGGGAGGGGCCAGCGGGGCAATTCATGGGAATCGGATAATGGAAGGAACATCCTGCTTTCTTTGGTTCTCGATGCTTCGTTTATTGATCCGGAAAATGTGTATGGTCTGACCATCGTTACATCACTCGCCATTCACGACACGCTCTCTGAGTACATTCCGGATGGTTTGAAAATCAAATGGCCGAACGACATATATTACTATAATAAGAAAATTGCCGGGATTCTCATTGAAAATTTCCTCCGGCAGAGTGTTATCGAATGGAGCATCACCGGTATGGGGATCAACATAAACCAGGAAAGTTTTCATGAGAAAAATGCCGTATCACTTGCTCAAATATGTCGGCAGCAGTTTGGCCGCGAGGAATTAATTCAACTCCTGCTTCAAAACATTGAGACGCGCTATAACGAACTGAAAAAGAGACAATCGGAGCGGTTGCGGTCGGCGTATCTTTCGAGGTTGTATTGGAAAGATGAAATTCACGTATTTCAGGCAGATGGTGTGTTTTTTAACGGAAGGATAGAGTCGGTGGAGCATAACGGAAAACTAAGAATCGCTTTGGAGCAGGGTCATCGGCTTTTTGACTTGAAAGAAGTCGTTTTCGTGAAATGAATTGAATGGTAGCCATTTTTTTATTTATGGCCAAATTACATACTTTTGTGCCCTTAAAAATCACATTATCCATATAGCCGATATGAATTACAAAGTTAAAGACATTGCCCTGGCTGCCTGGGGAAGAAAAGAAATAGAACTGGCTGAAGCTGAAATGCCCGGTCTTATGTCCCTGAGACAGGAATTTGGCCCGTCAAAAGCCCTGAAAGGTGCCAGAATTGCCGGTTGTCTCCATATGACCATTCAGACAGCGGTCCTTATCGAAACACTGGTAGAACTTGGCGCGGAGGTGTCCTGGTCTTCATGCAACATTTTCTCCACACAGGATCACGCCGCTGCTGCTATTGCGAAAGCAGGCATACCGGTATTTGCCTGGAAAGGCATGAACGAGGAGGAATTTGACTGGTGCATCGAGCAGACATTGTTTGCTTTTGAAGGCGGTAAGCCGCTCAACATGATCCTTGATGATGGGGGAGACCTGACAAATCTGGTATTGGATCACCATCCCGAACTTGTACCTGGTATTAAAGGACTTTCAGAGGAAACTACGACCGGTGTTCACAGGCTGTATGAGCGAATGAAAAATGGTAAGTTGCCCGTACCCGCCATCAACGTGAATGATTCGGTTACTAAATCAAAGTTTGACAATAAATATGGTTGCCGCGAGTCACTTGTGGATGCCATACGCCGGGCAACCGATGTGATGCTCGCCGGAAAAGTAGCCGTAGTAGCAGGATATGGTGATGTTGGAAAAGGTTCCGCACAATCCCTGAGTGGATCGGGCGTGCGCGTTATCGTCACGGAAATTGATCCAATATGCGCGCTTCAGGCGGCTATGGATGGCTATGAGGTTAAAAAGATGAAGGACGCCATTCCGGAAGCCAATATTGTTGTGACCGCCACTGGAAATACGGATATCATCACAGGCGAGCATTTCAAATTGATGAAAGACAAGACCATTGTCTGCAATATCGGGCACTTCGACAATGAAATTGATATGGCCTGGCTGAATAAGAATTATAAAAACACCAAGGTGCAGATTAAGCCTCAGGTGGATCTATATAATGTAGACGGCCATGATATTATTGTCCTGGCTGAAGGTCGACTTGTGAATCTCGGCTGTGCTACAGGCCATCCATCTTTCGTCATGTCCAATTCATTTTCCAATCAAACCTTAGCGCAAATCGAACTATGGCAGTATGTTGATAAATACGAAAATGCGGTATATACACTGCCAAAGCACCTCGATGAGAAAGTCGCCAAGTTACACCTCGCAAAAATCGGCGTACAGTTGGATGAATTGACATCAAAACAAGCCGAATACATTGGGGTAGAAGTCGATGGACCCTACAAACCGGAGTATTACCGGTATTAAAATGCGAAAGCCTGACCTCAAAGTCAGGCTTTTTCATGATGGGGTTTTGGTGGATTTTTATCATATTACAGAAACTTTTTGAGCAAACCCATGCGAATATCAAAACAGCAAATTCAGGAACTGAACCAGAAACCTTCAGTTTCCCATAAAGCTTCATTCAGCTTTTTATCCGAAACACTTACCCAAAAGGGGATAGACGTTAATCAGATTCTCGAACGATTGATGGCACTGCAAATCGCCATACCAAGCTGGGCGCTCGGTCAGGGCGGAACGCGCTTCGGCAGGTTTTCCATTGGCGGTGAGCCGAGGAATCTCTATGAGAAAATAGAGGATATTGGTTTGCTCCATGCTCTAAATGCTTCGAGCGGCGCCATTTCGCTACACATTCCATGGGACATTCCGGATAGTGTGAAGGATGTGAAAGCTGCCGCAGATAGTTATGGCATTCGCTTCGACGCCGTCAATTCCAATACCTTTCAGGACCAGGCAGATCAAAAACTGAGTTATAAGTTTGGTTCATTATCCCATACCGATAAAGCGGTGAGAAAGCAGGCGGTTGACCACAACATCGAGGTAATTCGTCATGGTGTATCACTTGGTTCAGAATCGTTAACTGTCTGGCTTGCGGACGGCTCGTGCTTCCCCGGACAACAAAATTTCAAAAAAGCGCTTCAAAGAACCCTCGATTCTCTTGCCGAAATCTATGACGCTCTACCGGATTCCTGGAAGGTGTTCGTAGAGTATAAGCCATTCGAACCGGCATTTTACAGTACAGTAATCAATGATTGGGGAACATCATTCTTCCTGGCTAATTCGCTTGGCGAAAAAGCAAAAACACTTGTTGATTTAGGGCATCATTTACCAAATACCAATATAGAGCAAATCGTAGCCCTATTATTAATGCAAGGCAAACTGGGAGGGTTCCATTTCAATGATTCCAAATTTGCCGATGACGATCTTACAGTCGGGAGCATAAAGCCATACCAGTTGTTTTTGATTTTCAATGAATTGGTGGAAGGCATGCACTACAGCAAATCTAATCCGGAACTTGCCTGGATGATCGATGCGAGCCATAATGTGAAGGATCCGCTGGAAGACCTGTTACAATCCGTCGAAGCCATAAAGGTGGCCTACGCCCAGGCCCTCATTATTGATAGAAATAAATTGTGGGAACACCAGGAATCCAATGATGTGGTGATGGCTCAGGAACTGTTACAGGATGCTTTCAGGACCGACGTGAGGCCTTTACTCGCTGAGGCACGATTACAGGCCGGTGTGGCCATCGATCCGATCGGTGCCTACAGAAACCTGAATGTGCGCAGAGAACTGATTGGTTCACGTGGTTTGAAAACCGTGTCCACGGGATTGTAGATTCTGACAATTATCATTTGCTAAACAGAACGGTGGAGCTAATTTCGCACCACCAAAAGAGATATTGTGTATCAAAAAGTAGCATATAATCCAGAGAGAATCCTTTGCTTCAGGCGATGGAGCAATACCGCCTACGCGATATTCAACTCCCTTGGAAAAATGGTAACGATTGGTCATGTGACATCGCTTATCGAGCATATTGCTACCGTGAAATCATCGTTTGCTCATGGGTTTTCAACACTTTTTTCAAGTGTTAGTGATGACATTGAAGCGTTCAACGACGAGGAAAACCTACCGGATACTGCTCTTAGGTTAAACCTACTTGGGTCTTCTTGTAGCTGCATAGCATTACCACTTTCCTCGCCTGGTTCATTAGGCGACAGCGATTCAGCACAATTTCCAGTCATTTCAAAAATTAGCATCAAGGCCTTTACTGGGCCTTTTTTATTTATTTCCCGATTCGCAAAACCAATTAACCAATAAAATCCATGAAGAGAATATGTAGGGAAAGCTTAAATACTTCCGAAGCTTATAAAATTATATGTCAAAAAAGTGCGGTGGCCCGACAAAACAGCGGGGGTGCGGCTGGAGAGAGCACGGAAGCATTGTTTTGTCTTGATTTTTCTTTGGTTCGTTTCTTTTCATCAAGGAAAAGAAATGAACATTCAAGTAACTTTGAATATCAAAGTAGCTTCATCAAGGAGAGCAAGCCAAGTATTAAACTCTTCCTAACCAATAGACAACTATTCAAGGGCATGCTTTTTGGGTTGGACATCCATAAATCCTTGCAGTTGACTGACACAAAGAGGACGAAAGATCTTCCAGAATTTATTAGAAAAGTATTTTATGGCGTTTTTCACCAAGCCCTTTTTATAGCGATATTATTTTTGTCAGTGTCTAAAAGTATGGCATTCGCCCAGTCAGATACGACCATTGTGATGTCCGAAATCGTGATATCCGACAACCGCATCACATTTCCTTTCTCAGAAGCCTCCAGAACCATCGAGGTGATTACGGCAAAGGAAATCCGCCGAAACCCTATACAAAGCATACCGGAAATACTTCTTTATTCGCCCGGGGTCGATATTCGTCAGCGGGGGCCGATGGGCGTTCAAAGCGATATCGGCATTCGTGGAGGCTCGTTCGAGCAGACGCTGATCCTGTTGAATGGCATGAAGCTGACCGATCCCCAAACGGGTCATCATATCATGAACATCCCCATACCGCTTGACCAGATCGAACGGATTGAAATTTTAAAGGGGCCCGGCGCCAGGATATTCGGGCAGAATGCATTCGCAGGAGCCGTAAATTTCATCACGCGGGTTTCGGATGAGAAAAAGGTAGGTATAAGAATGTATGGCGGCAGTTTTGGCAGCTATGGTGGAAATATCTCTCTTTCGCTTCCTCTAGGAAATTACCGACAGACCATCGCTATTACCCGCGATGCTTCGGATGGATATCGCCATAACACGGATTATGGGATTAATAATTTCTTTTATCAGTCAGAACTTCCGATGAAGGCGGGTAAACTCGGCTTTCAATACGGTTATACAGATCGGAAATTCGGCGCTAACGGATTTTACGCAAGTCCTGCTTTTACTGAACAATATGAGGAAGTGAAGACAAGCATAGGCAGTGTTTCTTATGAATATTCAAATGATAAATTCAGGATTCAACCGCGCGTTTATTGGCGGTGGAATAATGACAACTATCTCTTTGTGCGTGACAATCCGGGGGCATATCAGAATCTGACTACTACCAATACGGCAGGTGCGGAAGTTAATATGTCGTATATCAGTAACATTGGGACCACTGGTTTTGGTTTTGAATACCGCAAAGAACTCATCGCCGCGGAATGGGTGCGTGGTGGCAATCAAACCAACAGCGTTCTTGATGGAAAGTATCGCAACAATATCGGTGTATTTCTTGATCACAAATTCCGGATAGGAAGACGATTTGATGTTACGCCCGGAATTTATACCAATTGGTATTCTGATTTTAGCTGGAATGCTTTTCCCGGTATCGATGTGGGATACAAATTGACTGAAAAAGTCCGGTTATATGCCAATGCAGGTAGTTCGTACCGTATTCCTACTTTCTATGATCAGTATTACAGTAGTCCTGTGGAGCAGGGTAATCCCGATCTGATGCCGGAGGAAGCCCTGACCTATGAGGTGGGATTCAGGTATATGGATTCGAAAGGATTTTCAGTGGAAAGCAATTACTTCAACCGTGACGCATCCAACCTGATCGACTGGGTTTATGATACCACAGATAGTATCTGGACTTCGCAAAACATCCAGAGCGTGCTGACAAACGGGGTAGAGATATCGCTTCAGACTGATTTCCAGAAATGGATTGACAAGGATTTTTTTCTGAACAAAGTCCGCCTAAGTTACCAATTCCTCGACCAACAGTATGATCAGGACGAATCCATTCAATCAAGGTATGTGCTGGAAAATCTGCGACATCAGTTTATCGGTAGCTTGGATCATAGGTTGTTCTGGAAGATTAAAAACAGCTTTCGAGCGCGGTATGTGGATCGCGTGGAGCAAGGTCCTTACTGGCTTTTTGACGATCGAATATATTATGAAGCCAAAAACCTATCTGTTTTTGTCGAAGCCAGCAACCTGACTGACCAGCAATATACGGAAGTGATGACACCGATGCCAGGGCGATGGATCAGGAGCGGGGTCCTGTTTAATGTCGCTTTAGGGCAATAATCTTTTCGATGACGGACCTCATTATTGACTTAGGCCGACCGCCTATCGACTGAGGCAGCGGAAATGTTTGAAATCTGGGGCGATTTCTCAAACCACAAGGAGACGCCGGGGCCCTGATTCAAGTTCAGTGTAGGTCGACCCAGCAATTATCTACGTTTATACAGTGAAATTAAGACCACTAACCAAAAACGCGTCATTACGAACCCAATATTTGGGTAAAGCAATCTGCCATATAGGACCACAGTATTTTTGTCGCTTTAGCCGAGAGATTGCTTCTTCATCGACACGAAACGCAGGCGATTCATCGCAATGAAGGGAGGGGTTAGTAACGTCATCGCGAACCCACTTTATGGGTACAACAATTTACCGCTTAAAAGAGCCGGCTTTTTCGCTGGCTGAACGAAGGCTTTTGTTTTTCCGTTCTTTATTAAATAATGAACCAATAATCATTTATAGATTACTATTCATTGCAAATTATGCTGATGATTAATTATATTTTTACCAAGAAAAAATTGTATTTTAGCTTTGAACAACTAACTTCGTCTTCGATAAGTACAAGTAAATAAAAAATTAGTTAAATTTGTTTGGATATAACTATTTTTAGTTAATTTTACACTTATCTAAGGAATAGCAAAGCAGACAACCAATAAAAGTAGTAGAATTAAGGTATGGCACGCAAGAATCAGATTCTTATCATCGATGACGACAAGGCAATGTGTCAATTGCTCAAGATATTATATGAGAAGGACAACGAGGTAATCTTGAAACATGACGGTCTTTCGGCGATGTATTGGCTAGTAGAGGGCAACATTCCTGAGCTTATAATTACTGATCTGGACATGCCAAATCTTAACGGGGAAGAATTTATTAGTCACTTGAGAAAAAGTGGCTATTATAAGGACGTTCCATTGATTATTATAACCGGTTACAACGATAAAGAGCAAAAGTCACGGATCATGAAGCTTGGTGTTCATGATTTTTTCGTTAAGCCTTTCAATCCGAAGGATTTATTGTTTTCTACTGAAATCGCAATGAAACATCAACAGAATAAACTTTCAGTTCTATGATGCACGCTTACAACAACTCAAACCAACCTGATTTAACGTCAGAAGAAAATGCCGCTGTAAAAAGGGGGCAAATTTTATTTATCGGAACTCTTGCCCAGGAAATTTCAAACGACCTTATCACGTTTAACTACACCAAATACATAGTCAATAGTTACTCAAACGCATTTTATTGGCTAGAGAATCAGTTGTTGGCTGGAAGGGAATTGCCAGTGGCCATCATCTCTGATTTTTCCACCTGGAACAGTAATGTCTTTTCGTTTTACTTTAGAATCAACTCCAACAAGCTATTCAAGCAAATACCGTTTATTGTTCTTGCAAAGAATGCGAGAAGAGAGGAAAAGATAAAATCCCTTAAGATGGGGATCGATGACTTTTACATCGATAAATACAACCCAGCCGATATTCATGACAGAATTCAATTCTTAATTGAATTTAAAAGCCTGACAGTCAGTATGGAGCCAGAGCCCCAGGTAAGCTTAAACATGTTTCTCCCGCTGTTTAGAATACCTATGTTGAAGAGGTTGACTGATATTTTGTTTGCAATAACAATGCTTATTATATTAAGTCCACTATTTCTACTAATAGCAATTTTGATAAAACTTGAGTCAGAAGGTCCTGTATTGTATGTCAGTAAAAGGGCAGGAACAGGTTATAAAATATTTGATTTTTACAAGTTTCGTTCCATGTATGTTGGCGCTGAAAAGGAGATATCGACCGTCATACACCTCAACCAATACACATCTAATGCTAACTCCGCCTTTATCAAGATTGAGAATGATCCAAGAACCACAAGAATTGGCAAATTTTTGCGAAATTCAAGCCTGGACGAGCTTCCTCAATTAATCAATGTACTGAAAGGTGATATGTCTTTGGTTGGGAACCGGCCATTGCCCTTGTATGAAGCTGAAAAGCTTACCAAGGATCAATGGGCTAAACGGTTTCTGGCTCCGGCAGGTATAACAGGTTTGTGGCAAATAACAAAAAGAGGTAATGGCGGGGAGATGTCTGAGGAGGAACGCATGGATTTGGATATTGCCTATGCCGAAGGCAGTTCATTTATATATGACCTTGGGATAATTTTTAAAACCATCCCTGCGTTGTTGCGGAAGGTGAGTGTTTAGGGAAACCTGGAGTTCATGGTGCTTCAGCATTTTAAGGATGTTTTAGACATCATTTTGTATTCATACCTTTTTTATATTTCCTTTTATAACCTGGTGTTATCAATTGCGGGTTTAAAAGACCGTGAAATTGAATTAGAAAAGGGTAAATATTTATTTACAAAAGTACTTATACTAATACCCTGCTATAAAGATTATAAGGTAATTCTGGAAACAGCTAAATATGCGATCAATCAGGATTATCCACGAGATAATTTTGAGGTTGTTGTGATTGCAGATTCAATTCCTAAAAACACAATACTAGATCTGAAAAGTCTTCCTCTTGTTGTTAAAGAAGTATTATTTAAAAATAGCACCAAAGTAAAAGCTTTAAATAAGGCCCTGGAATCCGTTGAAGGCAATTGGGATGCAGTGATTATTTTAGATTCAGATAATCTAATGAAAAGTGATTTCTTGAGAAAATTTTCATTTCAATTTTCAAAAGGGAGTAAGGTAATTCAAGGGCAAAGGCTACCCAAAAACAGTAATACAGAAATTTCTTTTCTC
>JBGSYX010000124.1:0-15307 GCA_041750735.1 Cyclobacteriaceae bacterium | reverse complement strand
CCTTGGCAAGTTGCTCCCCAGCAGAGCTTGCCTCCGCTTCATCGTGGCATTGTAAAATTGAAAATAAAGGGAATAAAATAATAAATTGACATGAAATTAATTGTAAACAATTTCGAGTCAACCTATTTCAGGACGGGACATAAATTAGGTATCAAACATGAGAAGAAGGTTAGTAATCTTTTTTTTTATTGGAACAGTTTTCTTCAGTTGTCAATCAGAACCCGACACCCTCTTCCGGCTTCTTCCCCCTGACAAAACAGGCATCACGTTCAGCAACGACGTGCAGGAAGATGAATACATGAATATCCTTTCCAACGAATACATTTACAATGGCGCTGGTGTTGGAATAGCTGATTTTAATAGCGATGGGTTTCAGGACGTTTTTTTTGTGGGTTGCCAGGTCACCAACAAGTTGTACCTGAATAACGGCGACTTCACTTTCAAAGATATTTCGCAGGAAGCCCGTATTGCCAGCCGTGGCCGATGGGGTTCTGGTGTCACTATTGCAGACATCAACAACGACGGCCTGCCGGATATTTATGTTTGCGCTACCGCTCATCTTGATCCTGAAATGCGCCGGAATCAACTATTTATCAATGAAGGTCTCAATAGTGAAGGTATTCCTGTTTTTTCCCAACAGGCGGAAAAGTACGGAATTGCTGATGAAGGCTACTCCACACACGCCGCGTTTTTCGATTACGACAACGACGGAGATCTGGACCTTTATGTGCTCACGAATTTTCTTGATACGCCAACTCCCAATTCCTACCGCCCGAAAAAGGCGGATGGCTCTGCTGAGTCGAATGACAGGCTTTATAGGAATAATGGCGATGGCACTTTTACGAATGTCACGATACAAGCCGGTATTGTGCATGAAGGTTACGGCCTCGGACTCAGCATCGTCGATCTGAACAATGACGGATGGCGCGATATCTACGTCACCAATGATTATCTCACCAACGACCTCCTCTACATCAACAACCAAGACGGCACATTCACCAACCAGATCGAAAAATTCCTGAAACACCAGACACATTCAGCCATGGGCCACGACATCGCCGACATCAATAACGATGGGCTGGTGGATATTTTCACGCTGGACATGCTACCGGAAGATAATCAGGGCATGAAAAAAATGCATGGCGTGACCCGCTTCGAATATGAACAGCAAAACCGCGACTTCGGTTACCAGCCGCAATACAAACGCAATATGCTTCAGGTGAATATGGGTCCGGATGCATTCGGCAATCATAAATTCAGCGAATTAGGTTTGTATTCAGGCGTTTACGCCACAGAATGGAGTTGGACGGCCTTGCTTGCTGATTACGACAATGACGGATTCCGAGATTTGTTTGTCACCAATGGTTACCCCCGCGATGTGACCGATCTGGATTATGCCGTTTCCGGAATGAGTAGGGGAAAAGGACTGAGCAATGAGGAGGTAATGACGATGATTCCGGTGCGGAGCATGTCGAATTATATGTTCAAAAACCAGGGCGACCTCACCTTCGACAACGTGACCAAAGACTGGGGGATGAACATAAATTCCTTCGCCAATGGCGCTGCATGCGCGGATTTTGACAACGACGGCGATCTCGACCTGATCACCTCCAATTATAACGAACCAGCGATGGTGTATGAAAACCGACTCAATTCAGGAACTGGAGAATTATTGACTAATTACCTGCGGATAAGCCTGAAAGGCCACGATGCTCAAACGCTGGGCGCAAAATTGTATTTATTCCAGGATTCAGAAATAAAATATTCTGAATACACAACAGCGCGCGGTTACCGGTCAACCATTGAACCGGTAATTCATTTCGGACTTGGGTCAAATCCCACCATCGATTCATTGGTCATCATCTGGCCCGATGGAAAGCATCAAAAATCCATGAATGTTCAGCCAAACCAGGTGCTGGAAGTAGAGTACCAACCCGATGAGATTACTGGTATCACAACCATAATTTCGGTAGCTGATAGTTCGGAATTTTTATTCAAGGAAGTTTCATCAAAATACGGCTTGAATTTCAAACATGATGAAATCATTTTTGATGACTACCGTCTTCAAGAAACGCTTCCGCATCAATTTTCGCAATCCGGACCACCTCTTGCTGTCGGTGATTTGGATGGCAATGGCATGGAAGATTTGATCCTCGGCGGATCTTTTGGCGAGCCGACTACTGTTTTCTTTCAGCATGCTGAGGGGTTTACCAAAAAGGAAATTGACACTGGTAAACAGAAAACAGAAGTGACAAGCGCCTTGATCTTCGATCCCGACAAAGATGGTGACAACGACCTTTATCTGGTCGCCGGTAGCGTGGAAGGTGGGTCGGATTTGAAAAATTACCAGGATCAGTTTTATGTCAATCAAGGTAATGGAAATCTGGCACTTTCAAGTGACGTTCTTCCGTCGATGCCGGTGAGCGGCTCATGCGTGAAAGCAGCCGACTACGATGGTGATGGGAATTTGGATCTTTTCGTCGGTGGTCATATTGTACCGGGCCGCTATCCGGAAAAAGTGTCAAGCTATATCTTACGTAATGATTCACAACCCGGGCAGCCTAAGTTTACCGATGTAACAGATGAAATTTGCCCCGCGTTGCGCAATGCCGGACTGGTGACCGATGGCACCTGGACGGATTTTGACGGCGACAATTCGCCCGACCTGCTGGTGATTGGGGAATGGCTGCCTGTTACGTTTCTGAAGAATAGCAATGGGAAATTTATTGATATCACAAGTGAGTCTGGTATTTCCGCAAAAACCGGTTGGTGGAATTGCATCACTGGCCATGATTTTGACGGCGATGGAGATATGGATTATGTGGCGGGCAATGAGGGACTGAATTCCTGGTTTAAAGCCACTGAACTGGAACCTCTTTTGGCATATTCATCTGATTTCGATAATGACGGACGATTCGATGTGGTCATTACGCAATACCTGTTGAGCAAAGACGGTTCGCGCAAAGCGTACCCGGTCCATTTTAAATCAGACCTCAGTAAACAGTTGGATATGATGAAAAAGAAATTCACGACTTACGAATCCTACAGCAACGCTACGATCGACAACCTGTTCTCACCGGAAGAGTTGAAAAATGCCCAAAAATCCATTGCCACCTGGATGGCGAGCAGCTACATTGAAAATCTGGGCAATGGAAAATTTGCCATTTCTCCATTGCCTCAGGCAGCCCAGCTTGCGCCGGTGAATTCCATGCTTGTCGAAGATGTCAATGCAGATGGTATCGCCGACATTTTGCTTGTGGGCAATAATTACAGCAACAGTGTGTTCTGGGGACCTATGGATGCACTGAACGGCCTTGTATTACTTGGCGATGGAAAAAATGGTTTTAAACCCATGGAATACACTGCGTCCGGATTTTACGTGCCCGGCGATGCCAAGGATATGGTCAAGTTGAAACTGAACTCAGGAAAAGAGCTGCTTGTTGTTTCTCAAAACACGGATAGTTTGAGGGTATTTGAGATGGCAAATTCAGATATTATGAAAAAGTGATATAGACAATCACTCAATCTTTTTCTCCCCAACATATTCCAGAGGAAATCCATTATAGGCCCGTGCAAGTGTAGCTATGTTTCGGGCATCGCCGCTGAAACTGTCGATTGGCATGGAAAGGTAATAACTTATCGGAGGTAAGAGCGAATTGTCATCAGGCTTCACAAAGCCGTACAATCCAACCCCTGTTTTTTGGGCATCAATCACGACCGTTTTGGCGTCCTTTTTATTCCAGTTGGCGAGGCAGGTAATGAGCCTTGTATTTTTACCCACCATGTTTTTGATGGAGTCTATTTTGTTCAAATCACCCTCCTCATTCATCAGCCAGTCAATCTCCTGGAACATTTTAGAATTTACGATATGTGGATGCGCGATATCAAAGCAGGTCAACCATATGATACAATTGGGATTTGTTTCTTTGGCAGCTTTATGGATCACGTCCCAGCAAGCTGCGATCGCTTTCCGGCTATATTCGTTGTACACTTCATCTGAAAGCGAATCTTCGCGAGGGAACGATTCACCCATTAATTCTTCAAAGCGCAGTTTTTCGCTATCAAGCCATTTGCCACCATTGCTATCACGGTTTGGTTGATAAAACCAATCGATCATAAATCCATCTATGCCTGTCTTGCCAACTGCATCACGAATCAACGTATCAAGGTATTCCAGGTATTTACGTGTATATGGAATATGCCGGTCTGCAGGATAACCGTAGCTGTATTCAGGATTTTCCATACCCCAGCGCGTGTTTGATCCAATACACAAATAGCCCATAACTTTTATTCCTTCTTTGTGCCCAAGCCGCACCATTTCCGGCAAGAAATCATACTTGAGACCTGGCTGTGATGGTACCACACCGTTCTTGTACCATGCGTAACCATTGCACGATACGATAAAAGTCTGGATTGTATTTACGCCCATGTCCTTATACCACTTAATATGCGCTTCAGGATTTGCATCGGCCCATAAACCGGGAGCGGTAAAAGCATTGGGCCCGCCTTCGCCCCAGTTGAAGTCGAGGTTGTAGGCCTTGATGTCTTGAATTTCGGTGTTTTTTTCGGGGGCGGAACAATGCCAGAAGGCGATTGCGGTAACTATCAAAAACAGTGGAAGAATTTTCATTGGCGTATCACGGGAAAAAGTGAATAGATACAGAAAATTAATCCAAAATCGATCACCATTTTCAGTCCCAGGCTGTTTTCTGACAAAAAAGATTCCGGCATCAAAACACTGTTGATGCCGGATCTGGTAATTACGCTTTGCTTAACTATGCCATTTGATCTTCCTCGTCAGGTACATCGTAAGCGAAAGGATCACAAACAGTCCGATACTTCCCACGAGCAGGGCGTAGGTTTCTATCTGGATAATGATGAATATGAACCCGTAAATGGCGGTGAGTGAGGCGGCCAACATTATAGCGAGATTCTTCTTGTTCAGTACCGAATAAGAATACAGGCTGATGAGCGCGATGACCGCAGCACCCGATACACCATATGCTAAGTTGTATCCCCAATGCTCCGATACAGAGAGCAGTAGCGTATAAAACAGTGACAAACCCAAGCCGATAAGGATATACTGAAAGGCATGAACCCGCAGTTTGTGCATGACCTCGATTAGGAAAAACATGAGGAACGACAAGGCGATAATGAGAATGGAGTACTTGGATGTACGTATGGATTTCTGATAATGATCAGCCGTAACAAGCAGCTTCACGCCAAAGCGCGTATCGGCGATTTCATAGTTGGTATTCGTCCAGCTTTGGGGATAATTCCGGTTGAAATGCAAGACTTGCCAGGAAGCGGTGAAGCCGTTTTCGGTAATACTTTTATCCTTCGTGGGGAATGAGCCGACAAAACTCGGATCACTCCACGGCGACGTCATGGTCACCTCGGTTTTTTTACCTACAGGAACGAAATACAGATCTTCGCTGCCTTTCAGTTTTATATCAATTGTAAACTCATTGTCTGCCAACGATGCCGCGAGGTTGTGCAGCGGCACATGAATACCGGAATTTTCATTTGCGATTTCGCTACTTGAAAGCACGGGATACTCTTTATTTGGCCCATGAAATCCTGAGCCTATTAGATTCATGCTCACTAAACCGGGTCTGAATAACAGTTTGGCTGTGGATCCGTTAAACGCAACTTCCTCTTCGATGCCTCTCAAATCACTTATGCCAATATTTAAAACAGCGTTTTGCCATAGGATGTCCTCCTGTGGGATATTCCACTCTGAAAAATCAGGCATTTCAAATTTTCCTTTAATACGGATTTTCGCCGTATAAACAATGACTTTAAAAATACCCCGGTAGCGCTCTTCAGGTTGCACCTCGGCCTCTATTTTCAGGTTTTCCGGCAGGAAAGTGGCAATTCGCGTCACCTCCTGTATGCGTACAGTGTTGTTTTCTTCCTTCTCAATATAGGCCTTATAAGGAATCGTGAGTACCGGGCCGGTAAGCGTCTGTGAACCCGACCACATATCGGTCACCTCGTGGATCGTTTCTTGCATCCGGGCCTCGCGTTCAATGATCAGGTCATTAATCATTGACTGCGGAATCAACAGGATAATTATTAAAATGCCGATCGAGATGAGTTTGAATGTGATGGACTGGCTGATCTTTTCGTTCAGCCTTTCGAGTAGTGTTAAGTTTTGATTTGTTTCCATTGATTTAATTGTTTAGAAAGAACTTTGAAATTCAAAGTGTATGATTAAAAAAATTATGTATGTCCTGATATCAGTGTTTCTAGCGCATTCAGATGTTTTTTAAAGGCAAGTCTGCCATCGGATGTAACCGTGTATTTTGTGTTTGGCTTTCTGCCGACGAATTGTTTCATGACCTCAATGTAATCTTCTTTTTCCAGTGCCTTCAAATGGCTGGCAAGGTTGCCATCAGTCACATCCAGCACTTCCTTCAATGTATTGAAGTCGGCTTCCGTTTTAGTAATTAACACAGCCATAATCCCAAGCCGGGTTTTATTATCGAAAGCTTTATTTAGTTCTGAAAGTAATTCTTTCACCGCTCGTACTTAAAATACATCAATGTACCGTAGAGAATATGCAGTAATCCGAACCCTGCAGCCCAGAAAAGTAATCCATACCCTGGCAAGATGGCACTGATGAGCCCGAGGATTATTTCCAGGAGTCCAAGATATTTTATATCCCGGATGGTGTATTTACTGCCATTGATAAGTGCTAGTCCATAAAACAGCAGGAAGGCTGGCGCGACGATGCCGTAGTAGCCCCTGATCACGAGGATTAGGATAAACAGGCCACCGGTGACCAAAGGAATCAGCAGGTTTTCCATGAGGTTTCTGAAACCCGCATCAACATACAATTTTGTATTGCTTTTTTGCTTCCGAGCCGTAAGATATATCCCCGTAGCGAGAGCCAATACCAATACCACTGCAGCGATCAGCACAAGCCTGATAATTACCTGCTGTTCGTTTATGAAGTATTCGCGCGAGCCGAGTATCGATGGTTCGATATATACCAACCTGTAGGCAATGTACGATCCGGTTAAGGCGTAGATGCCTGCCATGATGCCTGAGAGTCCACTCAACGAGATGAATCCGGAAGATCGTTCCATGATTTGCCGGATTTCTGAAATATCCTCAAGGTAATCTTTTGTCTGCTTCATGTAAAAGTACTTTGAAATACAAAGTTAAAAAATAATCCATATGTACAAACCATTGTCTAGAAAAGTTTGACAGCCATTTTTCCCTGTATGGTTTATGTACCAATTGTTCTGTGCTGTTTTGTTTTTTTATTATGGTTTTTAGTAAGGACAGGTATAATTAAGTAGATTTGACCGATTCATTTTTTTATCAAGACCGAATTATGAATGTCAGACAACGTTCTTACCTTCTTTTTTCCATCGTTGGTCTGATATCGTCGCTTTTATTGCTCAATGTGGGCCTTATCTATTGGAATTCTCTGACGCTCGAGCGAAACATGAAGTACCAGGAGGAGGCACAGTTGGCTCGGTTAAATACGCTTGATTTGATCAGGAATCTGCACCTGCTCGATCTTGGATTGCGGGGGTATGCGCTTGTTGATAACCCGACCATCCTGATGGCAATCGATACGGCCAATATTAATAAATCCAGGGTGATTATTCGTTTGGAACAAATTTTAGCCGCACAAAACTTTCCTGAAATGGATCGATTTTATGCAATTCGTGATTCTGTGGAAAGCTATTTTTTATTCATAGACGAGATGCAAAATTTACTGGAATCAGGGCAGCGAGAAGAATTCTTAATCCTTCTCAATCAGGACAGAGGGTATGCTTTATGGTTGGTATATAAAGCATTTTCCACTAGTGTATATAATTTTGAGGATGAGGTAGTAAATGAAGCCAAATCAAATTTCAGTAAGGCGCTTACTTTTAGTTACCTGCTGCAGATTACACTCTTTTTAATCACGGTGCCGGCTCTCACCTATATGGCGTTTTATACCGCCCGAACTTTCAGGGTTTCTGAGGAGTTGCAGCAATTGCAGAATGAGAAAAACCGTATTTTGGAACAGCAAAATGAAGAACTCGACCGGCTGGTTCAGGAAAAAACTCAGGACATTATTCTTCAAAGTGAGAAAATCAGCCTGCAAAATGAGGAGATCAAAGCGCATAATGTTCGGCTAATGCTTCAGCAGCAAGAAATTGAAAGCAAGCAACAAATTATTCAGGAGCAGGCCCGAATGATCCACCTAAAGAATGAAGAATTGGAAAATGAGGTCGCTCGGCAGACGCTTGATTTGAGGCAAACTAACAGGCAATTAGTAGAGCACAATAACAGGGTAGAGCAATTTGCCAATATCATTTCACATAATTTACGCGGTCCGATGGCCCGGTTGAAAGGACTTGCCACTTTGTTGGAGCGCACTGACGGTACGCAAGAAAAGGAAAAAATTATGGCTATGTTAATTAATTCGACCCTTGATATGGATATGGTCATTGCAGACCTTGGTCAAATTATCAACATCCAACATCAAAACACCTTGCAAAAAAGCCGGGTAAATTTGCTCTACATGTTAAATAGAATCATTGGCCTGGTAAGGCATGATGTCGAGGAGGTCCATGGTAAAATAATGTTGAAGGTTGACCCTGATCATTCCATAGAAACGCTGTCGCCCTACATGGAAAGTGTATTGTTCAACCTGATAAGTAATGCGATAAAATACCGTAGCTATGAAAGAAAGCTGGAGATTGAAATCGAATCTGTCGATGAAGCAAAGGCATTCAAAATTATAGTCCGCGATAATGGTCTTGGTATTGATCTTAAAAAACAAAGGCAAAATCTGTTTACCCTCTATAAACGATTTCATACCCATGTAGAAGGAAAGGGGCTCGGACTATACCTGGTAAAAACTCAAATGGATGCCATGAACGGACTAATTGAAGTGGAAAGTGAAGAAAACAAGGGCTCCGTCTTTAAACTGGTTTTTAAGAAATCCATTGTCTATTCCTAAAAGTCCCCGCTGTCCGGAATCTTAGCAAAGCGAGACTTCGGACTATCCAATAAAAAGCAGGAACTGTGTTCCGGTGAATAAGTGCTGAAGATTATACCTATTTCAGCGTGAGGAATTATTGTGGCGAGCAAGGCTTGCTCGATGTAGAAAAGCTGCAGTAGTCTTGAAGTCAGAGACTTCAATATTTCATAAATTGCTTGCAGTGATCCTTCGGAACACTACAAACAGCCGGGGGTTATTTCAAAAGATTTGAAGAGCCGAAAGAGGTATTGGAGTGATTTTTGGAGCAATAATAAGAATGCCAATCATTTAAATTTAAGACTTGCCATGAAATTGTCTTCTGGGATTTTTTTGATGTTCATTATTGCTTCCTGTTCGAAGCTCCCAATTCATGAAGTCGCTCAAACGGAAAAGCGGCCACTTGATTCATTGAAATTAAGTCCTGCCATTGAGCCGAATAATTTACGTATCGATCTCATCAGGCAATCGTATCAACACATGACATTGGACTCGTCCTACTATGAAACAGTGGAAATTGCATATAATCCATTAGGATTCGACTTGGGGAATGGACTCTTTTTTGATTTGAATGATAATTTGAGTTTACGACTTGATCAACTTCTGAATTTTTCGACAGAACAAAATTTCACGCTTAAACAGATAGCCAGGCCTAAAAAGGACAAAGGAGTAATTAACTATATTGTTGCCCACGATTCACTGATGATAAACGGCCCGGGTAGAAGAAAAAATCGCACCCTTTATCGACGGAGCGATTTTACGGACAGTATTGCCTTTATGGGGAAAAAGCAGCTTTTGTATTCGATCGTCACAATGAATGACACGATACAGCTTAAAAATTCCAGAAGGTTACTTTATGAAATCAAGCCTACTGATGAAAAGGTTTTTCAAGTGCTCAGAAGGAAAAAAGTCAGCGATTTCCGGCAGGTGAGTAATAAAGTCTATCTGGGGAAAAATTATGCAATTGAGCAGACGTCCAATAACAGCAGTATAAACATTCTCAATCTTCGCAAGAATAGGATTCTTTATACTATTGAAAAAAGCGACAATCGAATCTGGATTTACAATAAGCACTATTTTGGAAACATGATAGAACTTGAGCCTCACGCTTTATCTGTTTACCATAATAAAAAACTCATTGCCCGATATGAGTTGATCCAATAACCAATTTAAAGTTATCGCAATCTACCACTTGTCATCCGGGGACCATTAAAAGAATAAATGAAGCATTAGTCAGGAATTTATTGTATGTAAAAAAGATATTACTTTGTAGTAAATCCATATAGGCAAGCCGTGGAAATTATCTCACTAATTGGCTCAGTCCAGACCTTTTTTTATCTTCTACTGTTTGGCTCAAAAACGCAAAAAACGCTAAGTGACTACATACTTATACTTTTTCTCTTTTTACTGGGGGCCATGTTTTTTGACAATTACCTGAGGAATACCAATTTCTATGAATTGCATCCCCAGTATTGGGGTATTACGTATTGCTTCCCCATATTATCTGGTCCCCTACTGTATTATTATTTGGTCTTGATTACAAGCCCAAACCAAAAATTTTGTTGGAGCGACCTCCTCTATGCGGCACCCTTTGTAACTTTTTTGCTTTACTTCTTTTTTACATACTACACTTTACCTGTTCAGCAAAAAATTCTCTATTTCAGGCAGGCAACAAACGATCCTTGGCTAATGATTTATGCTGCTGAGTTTTTTATAGTTTTCAGCGGCCCTATTTATGCTATGCTCGGCCTATTTAAACTTCATAAACATTCGAAAAACATAGCCAATGCTTTTTCATATTCAGATGGAATAAGCCTTAGTTGGTTAAAAACTATTTTTGTACTTCTTGTATTGGTAAATATTTTTACCATCTTATTGAATGTGTTCAGCGATGTAATCCCTTTTGTAACTTACAAAACAGCTGACAACATAGCCTTTTCTATCAATGTTGCTTTCATCTTCTTTCTAGGTTATAAGGGATTCAAGCAAAAACTTATATATAATCCGGAATCTGAAATAATAGAAATTGAACAGAAAGTTGAAACTACCGCCGTTGTTATTGCCGCATCAAACAATGGACTTTCCAAATATTCGAAATCTGGTCTAAATGATTTTGACGGTGCCAAATATTATGCTAAGCTGATCAATCTGATTGAATCTGAGGAACTATATCTGAACGAAAAGTTAACCATAAAAAATGTTGCTGATCGACTGGGCATCAGTGTAAATCACATGTCGCAAATAATTAACCAACAATCGGGTAAGAATTTTTTCAGGTTTGTTAATGAGTATCGTGTAGAAAAAGCAAAGACCTTGCTTTGCGATCCTTCCAATCAAAAATATTCGATTTTGGGACTAGCTTTCGACTGTGGGTTCAATTCCAAATCATCTTTTAATGCCATTTTTAAGCAATATACCGGTAAAACACCTTCCGAATTTCAACAAGTTCCAAATCCTATTTAGCTGATATTTAATACTTCGGACGTCTGACTTTATAGGCATAGGTACGGCCTTTCACGCCTGGACGACTCAGGATATTCATATATTTATGTTTGCGAAGAACATTAAAATAATAATTATGAATTCGCAAAAAACTCGTTTGTATTACATTGATTGGTTAAGGCTACTTGCCTTTGGTTTGTTATTCCTTTTCCATGCATGGCGCCCTTTTGACCATTTTGACTGGAACATAAAAAATTCAGAAGAAAGCACCTTCTTCGATTTTCTAACCATTTTCTTTCACGGATGGCGCATGGATCTAATTTTTCTGGTTTCAGGTGTTGGCACCTGGTACGCGCTA
Source organism: Cyclobacteriaceae bacterium (assembly GCA_041750735.1). Lineage (GTDB taxonomy): Bacteria > Bacteroidota > Bacteroidia > Cytophagales > Cyclobacteriaceae > JAAUQL01. The sequence continues at coordinate 3,518 of JBGSYX010000124.1, read as the reverse complement.
AATTCTCGCAAATCAGATTTTCTGAAGGATCGATTTTTACGGTTGATCGTTCCATTTATTGCTGGTATAGTTTTAGTAGTCCCACCACAAAAATTTATTGAAGGAATAAGTTTTCATGGCTTCAAAGGCAACTATTTAGATTTTTTCCGGGCATGGCCACCGTACGCCCTTTCGTTTAACTTTCATTCAAGCGTTCTTATGTGGTATGGACACCTTGGGGCACATATTTATTATCTGCCCTTTTTATTTACGATGACTCTGGTTTTTTTACCAGTATATAAATTTCTAAAGGGATTTAACCTTTCTGTGCGTATGCACAAATTGCTTATCACGCAGACTGGTGTTTTTCTACTTATTGCGCCTTTAATAATCATCCGGTTTTGTTTAAAACCCATATACCCGGCCTATACCGATTGGGCCGATTTCTTCTCTTACATGTGCATGTTTGGCTATGGCTTTGTTTTTGTAAAAAACGAGCAGTTCATAAAAAGCATAAAAGCAAATATGTGGCTTTTCCTAAATATCGGGATTGTGGGCTCCGTAACCCTCCTATATCTTTTAAACCATGGTGATGCTAATCTGCAAATGTATCTTAACCCTCACTATAGCATTCAGCATTTTTACATGACTTTAGTGTCAGTGATGGTTTCGTTTGGGTGGGTGCTGTTTATTTTGGGACTCGCCTCCAAAAAGTTGAACTTTAATCATCAAATTCTCAAAAAATCAAATGAAGCCATATTACCAGTTTACATTCTTCATCAAACCATTATTATTGTTTTTGGATATTATATCCTCCAATGGGATCAGTCTCCAATTGTAAAATTTGTGGCTATTTCATTTACTTCAATACCATTCACGATAGTAATGTATCTGGTAATAAAGCGAGTAAACACACTCAGGATCATATTTGGCATGAAACCAAAAATTAAGAATCTTCAATTGGTGGTAAGCGATTAAACCAAAAGCGAATTAAAAAAAGTACGAACTTTTGAGCATCTTCAGGCAAAAGGGTGGGACGTTTTTATCCCCCGACTGTGCATAGTATAGAAAAAGGTCACTAAGCGTAGAGTCTCTTTACGCTTTTTTTATGATAGAGACCTGGAATGAAGGTTTCCTGCCAGTGGCGGTCAGGAGCATTCCGGATCTTCCCTTCTCGCGCTCATGCAACGCAGCATATCGCATGCAAGAAACCATCAAAAAGTAGGTCACCAAAATGCAGACTCCTGCATTCGCAGGAATGACCAAGAAAAAAGCGTCGTCATTCTTGACATGCACCCCGCGATCTGGAATCTGTACCATGGAAGCAGCTTATTACACCGCCAACTTCATATCGCCTTCCAAAATGCAGATTCCCGGTTTCGTGGTGTTGACAGGAAGATGGATTAAAATGGTCTTAGCTTCTCGCCAAGGCCTCTCTTTAGCTTCTTGTATGCTATCAAATCCTCGACCAATGTTTGTTCTCTGTATCTTACGCAAACACATCACTCTTCCTGAATAGATGTTGAGGTAAATTGCCCAACTAACCATGAAAAATTCAAACAAATTGAACAACTTACGGCCCCAAAAAAGTTGAAATCAGGGCTGTAAACTATGACAGGTAAAATATCATTTCCCGCGCCGATCACCCTACTTATGATCGTCATCGTTCTGGCTGCAATCAGCACATGGTTATTACCGGCGGGTGAATACAAAAAGTTATCCGTCAATGGATCGTCCTTCACCCTTAGTTCCGATGGCAACGAGGTATTATTGCCATTGACCCAACATACTATTGACAGCCTGGGCATCCATATAAAAGTAGAAAAATTCACCAATGGCGACATACGCAAAGCCATCTCTGTTCCTGGCACCTATTCAACACAAAAACGAAACGGGCAGGGATTCATCAGCATATTGAACGCCCCCCTGAAGGGTATTTACGAAAGTATCGACATTATACTTTTCATACTTGTAATCGGTGGGTTCATGTATGTGTTCAATGAAACCGGAGCCATAATGAAAGGTATAACCTGGCTGACCTTTTCCATGAAAGGACGTGAATCGTGGCTGATTACCATTCTCACGGCAATATTTTCCTTTCTTGGCGCTTCTTATGGCATGGCTGAAGAAGCCCTGGTATTTTACCCAATACTCGTGCCCTTGTTTCTCAGGACAGGATATGATTTGATGGTACCACTGGCCGTTATATTCGGTGGAACATCAGTTGGTGCCATAGGTGCGTTTTCCAATCCTTTTTCTACCATCATCGCCTCCAATGCTGCCGGAATAAATTGGATGGATGGAATGACTCAAAGGTTGGCACTGTGGGTTATTGCGACTGCGTTTTTGATTTGGTACATCCAACGATATGCTGCGAAAGTTAAGAAAACACCTGTCGAATCGCTTGTGGCGAAGATAGATGGCGCGGTAGAACCACCTTATGATTACTCCATCAATGAATCCGTCCCAACACCGTTGGACTGGAAGACAAAACTGCTGCTGATCCTGTATTTCCTGACTTTTTTGGTAATGATCGGCGGTGTTGTGTTTCTGAAATGGTGGACACTCGAGATGTCGGTATTGTTTCTTGGCGTTTCAATTCTCGTTGCACTTATATCAAGGATCAAAGAAAAAATCTTTATCAGCGAATTCATTAAAGGCGCCGAAAGCCTGCTTTCTGTGGCTTTTATATTGGGTATAGCCCGGGGAGTCACCATCGTACTGAACGAGGGCCGGGTTAGCGACTCAATCCTATTTTATGCATCGAATTTAGTTCAGGGTATGCCGCCGGTGGTTTTCATTGTATCACTTTTTGTATTTTATATCTTTTTTTCGCTGTTTATACAGTCGCAATCCGGTATGGCTGTGCTCACTATGCCTATTATTGGGGCTCTGGCTATTCTTGTGAATATACCGGGAAAGGAAATAGTGAATGCCTACCAGTTTGGTATTGGCGTTATGTCTTTCGTAGCTCCAACAGGACTTATTCTTCCATCGCTGGCTATGGTGAATGTTGGCTTGAAAACATGGCTAAAGTTCATATATCCTTTCCTTATGGCGCTCACTCTTTTGTGTGCAGTAGCGCTGATTATTGGTATTTACCTATGAGAATAAATTGCATTAAATACGACGGGCAGCATGATGGTCTGAACCAAATGGAATCGCATGAAAAACAGTCACGCCGGTAAGTATCAGCATTACCTTACAGTTTTCCCGCTATCACATATGATGATCGGTCTGTCTTAATGGAATTAATTCCATAAATTGCAATAATGGTCAACCGGACATGATCGACAAAGTTGTCAGCTTTTTTAGGGATTTTCTCCATATTTCCTATCAGGACGCGCACGGTTTTTTCAAATTACTGGGGGTTTGCTTCTTGTCAATCGCATTGTACTTCGGCGCAAAAGGACTCATGAGCAAAGATCTGTCTCCCTCAACAACGGATGTGAAAAAACTTGACAGCATGGTGCTAATTCTTGACAAAGCCATCGAAGTATCAAAAGAGCCGATATTGTTTTCCTTCGATCCAAATTCCA
>JBGSYX010000123.1:0-3446 GCA_041750735.1 Cyclobacteriaceae bacterium | reverse complement strand
GTAGTAACAACGACCCTTCTACGAGTAGGGTCGGGCTTTTTCTTTAATGCCTTATCCTGTTCACTTTGAGGCAATGTCGTATAAAGTGGAAATACATCAACATTACTTAGTTTATCGTTCCCCTTTATTGCTTGTTTGATCAACGAAACAGCTTGCTCAATGGGTTTTTCTCCCTGTAAGAATGCCAAGATATCACCAGAAGGTTTGTTCTCGCTTGCTATTTGTTCTAATAACCATACAACTTTTTGGGCAATTTCAGTTGTGATAATTCGCAGAAGTTTTGGGAGATTCTCATATGGCAACTTTTCTGTATCGTCCATGTAGTAGGTATCTACATTGAACTTACGCATACCTTTAAATTCAATTAACTTTGCTGTCTCAGTCCCATAATAATTTATAAATAGGCCAGAATCGATAGTCGCGCTAGCAACGATCAATTTGAGATGTGGATACCTTGGAAGCAATTTCTTCAAGAGGCCTAAAATCAAATCTATGTTTAGACTCCTTTCATGAGCCTCATCAATCATTATTACACTTAAATTTGCTATTTTGCCATTTACAATCCAATTTATAAGGGTTCCATCGGTAGCGTAAACTAACCTATTGCGCCAATCAGAGTAAGGATTATTCTTATAGCGAAAGCCAATATCAAAACCCGAACCAATATTTGACCCATAAAGATCTTTTGCAACGTAAGCCGGAATATTTCTTGTGGCTTGAATTCGGGGCTGGGTTATTAGTACTTGTCCGTATCTGGTAAATTTATCTTCGGGAATACCTTCAGGGGGATGTATTAATCGATATGGTAACGCAGTAGACTTCCCTGACCCAGTTGGTCCGACTACAACTGCAACTTGGTGTTTGGGATCACTAAGCCAATCAAAAATCGCCCGAATATCATCATCTGTAACACCAAATTTGCTCGGATCAAAGCCAGAGGGAATTTCAATTGCATTGTGTTCTCTTTTGGGATGGGAAAGTGCACCTAGTCGCCCTGCACGAATTTGAGTTGTATCACTATTAACTCTTGGTTTTAGGTTAAAGTACGAAAGTCCCATTAAGCCTATTTGTCTATTATGTTTTTTTCTACATTCGGGACATCTTTCAGGACGCGATTGGCCTCTTTCTTCGGAAATTCGATTGGACCAATCGGAGTATCCAAATTCTTCGCCGCAATCTTTGCAGCAAACCACCCATTGTTTAGCCATGTATTAAACCCTTTGCATCTAATTCCATGATCGGCCTTTTCGATATCCTGATTTCTTCATGTGAAAATGGGGTGTTACCTCTAAAGAAGGAGAAGTTGTTGAGCGATACAATAATTCTTCGGTGAGAGCTCGATAAAATCCAATCACAGCTGGTTGCAAACCGGTTTGGTATAAGAATAGTTTAAGAATTTCTTCTGCTCTCGATTGTTCAAGCAGCTTTTTTGTGTATTCATAACAAAATTCATCTGTTTCTCCAAAAGCTCGTGATTTTGAAACTTCACGATTCCTAAACCATGCCATATCTACATCCTTATCCATAGATAAGTGGCGCATACTTAATAAGGCAACTTTCAGTGGTGATGCCTGTTGAAAGATATTTAGCTCATCATCTGTGCGTTTCGGTAAACAAAGCAAAGGAAAAGGTTTGCCTTGAGAACCATCAGCGTAATGTACGCGAACAAATACCGGCCTTTCTACTTTTCCGGTTTCAGAATACACCAATTCATTTAGAACCTCAGTGATAATATTGTGTGGCTGATTGCTAAAGTTCACTGCCCCTTCTTTACCATCACTCGCCAGATTTATCGCGTTTTTTATCTGTTCATAGAGAATATCAAAAGCCTTCCGCCTAACAGTTACAGAAATATTTTCATCTTCTTCGTAATCATCGTCTAATTGTTGTGGAAATAATTGAGGAAGGTGTTCCTCTTTTCCTTGATCTACACTATCAATAATATAATGGCTTGTGTCTAAATCATCGTTTTTAGAATAGAAAGGATCTTGTATTTCTATCACCCCACATTGAAATTTTAGTGCGGCCTTGTAGAAGGTAATACGTTGACAGATATCAACTTGATTGCCTATTCCTAATTCATTTGAAAAGGCTATAAACTTGCTTAAGTGTGGTTCGATCATATCAAATGGAAAGAATGATGCACCCAATCTAATACTGGAACATTCATCCGGATATCTTCGATACATTAGTGAAATCATGTCCAGATATTGAGAGCTTAAAGATATAAATGGCAACTGAAAAATTTGGAGCGCAGATTGGAATGATTCAGTTGTAGTAGTCGCTGAAGTTGAACCCAACGTTCTTACTGACGCTTCCAAGCGGTTGCAACATAGAGTGTATCTTGACCGCTCATTCTCTTGGTTCACTCCTTTTTGAATTCTCTTTTCAATGCCCAAAGCGTCATCTATAAATGCTCCAATATCTACATGAGAGTTCCCCCAGTTTGCATTCTTTATCCATGCAGTAGCAGGTAATGCGTATAAGAATATGTTTGTGGTTATCATTCTCTAATAATCCTACTACTCATAAGTCTTCTATTTGCTTCAGTATCTAAAGACACTACTGTTTCAGGGCAGACGAGAATATGAATACCAAGAGACTTTGCGTATGAATGAAGTTTCGTCTGAATATCAGGCTGAAGTTCCTCAAAATCGCGTGGAACAAGGCATCCCATTAAATAATCTTCACTTTGAAGTTCAATAGACGACTTCACAGCCCTCATTAATGGAAAATCATTCAACAGATTTACAGCCAAATCATCGGAGTCTCTAGCCCTTAAAAAAACCAAAAAAGTTTGGGAAGGCTTCACGTAGGATGCCGATTCTTCTCGAAAAACCCAGGGGATTGGTAAATCGCTAGGACAAAAATATAATTTTGCATAAATTTGGGGATCAAACAATATTTCGATAGGCCTGACATCATCCTCAAGATCTATGGCTACACTTCCATCGCCTCTCTCTATTTTGGCTAATTTTCGATCCAAAAAACCACCCATAATCGCGGCTCGCGCATGGAAAATATCATTTTGGTAAAGTAATCTTTGCTCTGGTTGGGCTTCACCCCCTAGTATTTCACCAACCCGAGCGCATCCAAGAATTATGTGCTCGAGTTCGGATAAAGTCCATAAACCGTGATGAATGACATAGCAAGCCCTTTCTCTTGAGAGATTCCCTGCTTTTACTAAATTTTCAATATACTCTCTCAGCTTTGGACTAAACTCTGTTAATTCGAAATATAACGCTTTGGCCTCTGTTGGAGTTATCAAGCCTTTAGACACATGCTCAAGTTTCACCCCATATTTGTTGGCCAACTGGCATATTGCTAAAGGAACATGGTGGCTCTCAACGTTTTCACTAAATCTAATTTCCATGGAACCACCACATTTATATGCTTCCGTAAGTAAAAAGGATGCTGTGACTTTTGCGCCACTCCCTTCTTCAAAC
>JBGSYX010000122.1:0-5618 GCA_041750735.1 Cyclobacteriaceae bacterium | reverse complement strand
GGGGACACCATTCTCTTTTTATGCTGTATGGGGACCCAGCGAAAGCAAACTGAAATTCGGATTGGGCGCATTCACCCCGTTTGGTTCGGGTGTGAATTGGGGTAATTCCTGGAATGGCCGCGATTTGCTGAACGAAATTTCCCTAAAGGCAATACAAATCCAGCCCACAGTTTCTTATAAGTTGAGTGATCGGTTCGGTATCGGAGCAGGTCTTGACCTTACCATCGGCGGTGTTCAGCTTTCCAGATCCATCCTTATTGATGGACAGGAAGGCGAAGGCTCAGTGGCGCTCGATGGAAGTGCTACCATGGCCTTTGGTTATAATATCGGCTTGTTCTATGCCCTTACGGAAAAACTCGATTTGGGTCTTAGCTATCGGTCACGTGTAGACATGGAAGTAGAAGGTGGATCTGCCGAATTTGTGGTTCCTTCATCGCTGGCATCCATGTTTCCGGAAGGCAACACTTTTAGTGCAACCCTTCCACTGCCCTCAGTAACCACCATTGGCCTGACTTATAAATTGAATGAAAAATTCCAAATCGGCACACAGTTCGACTGGGTGGGCTGGAGTGCGTATAAATCACTCAATATAGATTTTGAGGAGAATACCTCATTGCTTGAAGATACCGAATCGCTCCGCAATTATGAGGATTCATGGGTATGGCACCTTGGTGGCGAATATATGGTAGCTGAAGGGGTGCACCTGCGTGCTGGATTTTATTATGACACAACCCCGGTACAGGATGGATACATGACGGCTGAAACACCAGATAACAATCGCCTGGGATTCACCGGTGGTTTAGGTTATAGCTTTGGTGACATTCAGCTCGATTTGTCATTTTTATACATTCATACAGGCGAGCGTGAGCAGACCACTGAAATGGCGATTGATGCCGGCACCTACAATGTCGAGGAAGGTTCTAGAGATGTGATGCCCGGTACTTACAGGCTCAACGCCTTTATCCCTGGTATCTCCATTGGCTATAAGTTTTAATCATTAACAGGAAGACGATGAAAAATTATATATATAAACTTTTTTCCTTACTGGTTCTGGCAGCATTTGCTGTATCCTGCGAACCGGAAATAGATGTGCCGGCACCAAAATCGGGCGGGGCTGATTTCAGTAATTATGTCGCTGTGGGCAACTCCCTCACTGCGGGATTTGCTGATAACGGATTGTACGCCGAATCGCAGATGACGTCCTATCCGGCGCTTATAGCGCATCAGATGAGCGAAATTGTTCCGTCGGATTTTATTCAACCGGATGTCGCCGGTAATGGCTCCGGCTATGCCTACGTGAGCTCACTAGATCTTTCAAAGAGTCCGCCGGCCGTTGGTTTTGGACGTGTTCCCCCTGATGCAAACTGGCTCACACAACTTAGCGGGCCGTTCAACAATCTGGGCGTTCCTGGCATCAGAGTTAAGGATATCACTGTTCCTGGTTATGGGGCCAGTCCTACAGCTGGTAATCCGTACTTCTACAGAATGCTTGGCGGAAAACCTGCTACAACTTCCTACCTTCAAATGGTTCAGGACAGCGAACCCACTTTTTTCACATGCTGGCTTGGAAATAATGATGTTCTCGGGTATGCTACATCCGGTGGCGCTGCAGGCATAGCAGGAGCTCCCGTGACCGGTCTTGGTGGTTTGACAAATCCTAATACAGAATTTAAGCCATCTTATGACGCTCTTATGGCCGCACTTACTGCAGGCGGAGCCAAAGGAGTTTTGGCTACTATTCCAGACATAACATCTGTGCCATTCTTTACTACTGTTCCATGGAATGGGTTGGCACTTGATGCAGCTACCGCGAACCTTGCTAACCAATATTATGCTGCCGGTATCGATACAGCTGTTGAAAGCCAGGTGCAAGCGGCAGTAATTCAGGGGGCTGTTTATCAGCAGGCCTATGCGCAAGCGATCACAGAGGGCGCAACCCCAGAACAAGCCGCAGCTGCCGCGGCAGCCTACGTTGCATCACCGGCAGGGCAAGCAACCATAGCACAAACCAATGCGGCTTTTGAGGCAGGCATGTTAGGCGAGCCTGCACAAACACAGATTGCAACGGCGATTGCTCAAAACACCCAGGCAACCATTATCGCATTGAAGGCAGCCGGAATTTACCCGGTATTTGTTGCCGGACCCAATGGCTTCGTCATCGAAGTGCCAAAATCATCAACCAATCCTCTGGGTATACGACAAATGAAAGAAGGCGAATTTATATTATTGACAGCACTATTGGACGGACAACTCGGAACGGCGTTGCCTACGCCAACAGCCCTCTTCCCAAAGGCTGATCAATATATACTGACAGCACAGGAAGTGGCAAACATCAATGCCTATACCGAAGATTACAATGACATCATCCGCTCCTACGCCAGCGCTGACGTAGCGATATTTGAAGCGAACGATGCGTTGCAGGAAATAAATGATGGCATATTTCAGGACGGCGTAAGTGTCGATGGTTCATTCCTGCTTGGTGGCGCATTCTCGTTGGATGCGGTTCATCTGACGCCTCGCGGCTATGCGATTGTGGCTAACGAGATTATAAAAACCATCAATACAAAATTTGGTTCGACCATCTCCCCGGTGAATATAAATAATTACCGGGCGGTGATACTGCCATAATTCATCAAAACCCATTAACTTAAAGCCTGGATCATATCCGGGCTTTTTTGTTTTATACAAAATGCGCATTCTGCTGTTTACAGGAAAAGGTGGTGTAGGAAAAACGACGGTAGCCGCCGCAACAGCAATACTCACGGCTGAAAAGGGTTTGAAAACACTCATCATCAGTACCGATCCGGCACACAGCCTATCGGATGCCCTAGGTGTGACTGTCGGTCCGGAGCCGGAAGAAATAGCTCCAAATCTCCATGCGCAGGAATTGGATGTTTACTACTCCATGCAGAAATACTGGAAGAATATCAGGGAACTGATGCTCACCGTATTTCGGTGGCAGGGTTTAGAACAGGTACTCGCTGAGGAAATGTCGGCCTTGCCGGGAATGGAGGAAGCTTCTGCCTTTCTGTGGATAGAAAAATATTACCGCGAGGCGGAATACGATGTCATCATCATCGACAGCGCACCGACGGGTGAAACCCTCACTCTACTCACCTTACCACAGGTTTCGAAATGGTGGGCGATGAAAGCGCTGCCTTTCCAGCGTTTCGCTATTAGAAATATTGGCAAGATAGCCCGCGTGACAACTGGAATTCCGATTGATAAAGGGTATGATGAGCTTGAACAGATTTTTGAAAAACTGGAGAGCATCAGAACAGTCTTTTCAGATCACGATATATGCTCCATTCGCATTGTCACCAACCCTGAGAAAATGGTGATCAATGAATCCAAACGGGCATTCACCTACCTTAATCTGTATGGATACAACGTCGATGCCGTCATCATTAACCGGATTATCGAAGATACGGGTGAGCGGTCTCCTTTTTCTTCATATATAAAATCCCAAACACATTACTTGAGTGAGATCGAAGAGAGCTTCCGCGGGATGCCCATTTTCAAGGCTAAGCATCTGGGTGAAGAAATTTTCGGTCTGGAAAAACTACGGACTTTTGCCGCTAATCTGTATGGCGATAGTGTTCCGGAGGCGGTTCTCTATAAAGGCTCACCCTATGTCCTCGAAGAAACCGTCGATGGATATCTGTTAAAAATCCATCTCCCGTTTTTGAAGAGTAAAACATTCCGGGTTAACAAATACGGGGATGAAATCGTGATTCAGATTGGCAATCGCCGACACAATCATTTTCTGCCGCGCTTCGTGAATTTTTACAGGCTCACCGCCTTTGAATATGTGTCGCCATGGTTGATTGTGACGTTGGAAAAATAGCTATTTTTCCAATATCGATTTCAGATCGGCAGGGGAGTAGTTGATCGATTTCAGGGTTTTGTGGTCAGCTGTGCGATACACCTGGAAATGACCATCCTGATGCTTATAGTAAGATTCTACTCCTTTGGTGTTCCTATAATGCTCAACCGTCGCGATAGCTTCTTCTTCTGAAACGCAGCGCTTGCTCATGTTCGAACGTTGCACTTCATCGAACAGGTCACGGAATTTTTCGCCCAAACCAAACTCAAGCACTGCACCGCTAAGTACATATTGAATGTCGCAAAGCGCGTCTGCGATTTCTACTATATCAGCGTCCTGAATAGCAACCTCTAGCTCATGGAGTTCCTCGCGGATCAATGCCACGCGCAGTGCGCAGCGCTCCTTCGATGGGATAGTAGGTTTTGGCAATACTGGATGCCCGAATGTTTTATGAAATTCAGCCACTTGGTTGAGTGCATCGAGTTGTTCCATGAATTGTCGCTTTAGGCGGGCAATATTAAAAAAAGATCGGGTATTTATCCTTGTTGGGATTTACAAGTCACATGAAATATCTTAAAAATTAAGTTCATAGTATTTTTAGTAGAATTGATTACTTTAACGCCTGAAAATATCCTTAGAATCCATGGTCAGATCGTTTATTTTTATGTGGCTAACCCAGTTTCTGGTAGTTAGTGTTCCTCTGTTTGCGCAGACGCCGGAAGAAGAAATTGAACAAGTGGTGCGTGACTACAGCCAGGCCTATGAGAACCTGACTAAATCCAGGGACAAGGAAAATGTGCTGCAGTATGTGTCGACCGACCTGTTTTCGACGATCATCAAGTCGAACGTGGTTGATGATTTCGGATTGATAAAGAGCACCTATGCCGACTTTGACGCCTATCTGGATCGCCTTCTGCTCACTGACGGACTTACAATTCAATATGAAGTAATAAAAATTCTGGAGTCACGTGTCCGTGGTAATTCCGGCGTGGTGATCTGTGATGTGGCAGTAAAGGTGGTGTCGCGTGGAGAGGTGTGGAATAGCGGCACGGAATTTACCACCTACACTCTTAAAAAATTTGCTGATGGTTGGAAGATTCTCAATTTCAATGTGGTTTCGCTGGAGGAAGAACAAAACCGCGGCACCTGTCTTACGGAGGTTTACAAGGGATCAGGGGGAAGTTATTTGGTAAAAACTATAGTGCCTGTCGGAGCTACCTACCAGACCAATATTAACAATTTTGTCTTTAATCAGGGCAGTAATATTGTTTATATAAGCCTCGACGGTGTAAATGCATATTCCTGGAAAAAGGACGGAACATTGACAAAGTTGGCGCGCAATGGTGAAGGAGCAAGTATCATCGCCTCTGCAGACGATGAAGACGAGGTTGTTTACAATATCATCAGCAAGGATTTGTATCCTGCCAATTGTGTGGATTTCAAAGTAAAAAACTGAAATCCCCAAAATCTGTAAAGTTCATTGTGCATCAGATTTTTGAAACTGTAGTTCGGATATTTTGAATAGGATCATCTCGATTTGGATGATCGAATTGAACATTTTTAGGTAATCAGTCATTTGAAAAAGTTATTTCCTGACATTGGTTTTACGATAGTATTCGGCATTCTGTCCATCATATTGGGTGTTGCCCGATTTCCCGTTCCGGGACCTGGGGAAGTATATTCAGACCTGCGAGAGATACCACTTTTAATTGCCGTTTTTCATATTCAACACCCGGTATTCCTTATCTTCCTTAGTTTGGTCACTGCCTCATCATCGTTATTTTATGAGGGG
>JBGSYX010000121.1:0-19194 GCA_041750735.1 Cyclobacteriaceae bacterium | reverse complement strand
AGCGCTGAACTATTTTAATAGTGTCACCGTCAAATACGCCTTCACGAAGAATAAAGAGCCATTCCATTTGAAATTTACCATTGCTTAACTTTAAAATGCCGTTGTCTTGTTTACCTGAATTATTTTTGGTGTACGGCACTGCCTGATTGTTGTAGAAAATCTTAATTGAATCAGTGAATAGTACAATCGGGCTATCAATCATGATTTTTTGTCGAAAGGTAAATGTTGAGTTGCCCTTTCCCTCCAACTCCGAATTTATGGTGCCGCATGGCATCGCAAGTAGTTCTGCTAGTGATTGCTGCTGGTTTCGTACTTTATATGTCACCTTGCAAGAGAACAAAAGAAGGATGAGCATAATACTCAAAAACCAGACTGAGAATTTGACGCTTTCATCCATAATATATTATCAAAAGTGTACCAATAATCATAATAAGAGAACCGGTAAGTCTTACAGAAAAATCCTTTTCTTTAAAGAAATGTGCGCCGAAGAGAACACTCAAAACAGCTGACAGTTGGAACAACGCCAAAGAATACCCTACAAATACTTTCTGGAAGGTTAGCAAGGTAAAAATCTGTAACGCCATAAAACATAAGAGGAGCAACACAAGATTCATTTTATAACCAGCAATCTGCTTAAGCTCATGTTTCCAGTTTACTTTATTGAAAAGCAAAAGAGTAATAGTTAACGGCAGCCCGATGATTGACCAATACACAAAAGTGACCAATGGAGACGACAGGATAATTGTTTTTTTTGAAAATACAGCTGCGATGGCAGTTAATGCAATTGCCAGAAACCGATAAAAAATACCACGATCCACGAAAAGTGATTTAAACCCAGTAAATCCCATTCCGCTCCGAAAACTCAGCACATAACTCCCTGCAATGATAATAACGACTCCGAAAATTCCGGTGACCGACGGAATTTCATTGAGAAGAACTGCGGAAAAGGCGAGCGCGAATACCGGCTTGAATGCATTGAGAGGTCCAAAGACAGATAAATCGGTTGTCCGGAGTGATTTCACTAGAAAATAATTCCCGAAAGCATCCACAACACCAAGCAATACGATGTACATCCAAAATTCGCGTTCATAGTGAAATGGCCGAAGAACGAACAAGGTCGGTATGGCAAAAAGCACAAAAAAACCATAACTCAATCCTACAACAACGTCCGGGCTAATATGTCGATTTGTGAGTTTTTTCTGAAAAACATTCACAAGTGGACTGGCCAATACGCGACCCGCTATTATTAAAATGGTATCCATGTAAATAATTCAACTACGTCCATTTGCAGTAAAACTGTAAGCAATATCTACCTGGGTTTCAAAAAAAAGTGATTCATGAGAAGGCAGGAACTATTGGCCACGGCCGGGAATATTAATTCGTATAATAATGCAGAAGGTTGAGCATCGGAAACAGCGAAAAAACTTATTAACGGATGGATAAGTACAGGTTGTAAAATGAGCGAAAATGTAAATATGGCAACTCCCATGAAAAGGTGATCGATATACATTACTGTTGGCTGTATGCGACTCATCAACCTGTAAATCAGGAAATAAACCAATAAACAGATGATAGCTGCAACGATACCGCTGGCTGCATAACTAATGGTAATACCAGTTAATTTTAGGATAACGAATGCGATGGATCCAGAAAATAAGTTGAGCGAAGTCAGAAAAAATCCGTGCATTAAAACCCGGAGAATTGTATTCGATTTCTGCGTCATCTTTATACTGCTACGGGAGCTTTTATATGCGGATGAGGATCGTAGCCAGAAAGCGTGAAATCATCATAAAGGAATCCGAAAATATCTTTAACCGCTTTATTCAACACCATTTTCGGTAAAGGTCGGAGTTCACGCGATAGCTGCAGTTGTGCTTGTTCGATATGATTCAGGTATAAATGTGCGTCGCCAAACGTATGAATGAACTCGCCCGGTTCCAGATCGCAAACCTGTGCTACCATCAGGGTAAGCAAAGCATAAGATGCAATGTTAAAGGGCACTCCGAGGAAAATATCGGCACTGCGCTGGTACAACTGGCACGACAATTTTCCATCGGCAACGTAAAACTGAAACAGGGCATGACATGGAGGCAAAGCCATTTTGCGAATTTCGCCAACATTCCAGGCGCTTACGATAAGCCGTCGTGAATCCGGCGCACTCTTAATTTGCTTTATTAAATTGGTTATCTGATCCACTACCTCGCCGTCCACTGTAGGCCAACTGCGCCACTGCTGGCCATAAACCGGCCCGAGATTACCATTTTCATCAGCCCATTCATCCCAGATTGTCACTTTATTATCCCGCAGATACGACACATTTGTGTCCCCCTTAAGGAACCAAAGCAGTTCATGAATGATGGAGCGCAGATGCAATTTTTTGGTAGTAACGAGCGGAAACCCTTCATTCAGATCGAACCTCATCTGATACCCAAAAACACTGATAGTGCCGGTGCCTGTTCTATCTTCTTTTCTGGTGCCGTTTTCAAGCACGTGTTGCATCAGGTTCAGGTATTGCTTCATTTAATGTTTTTTAAACAAATTTAGGAGGATTTCATTAATGGTTTCATGATGCATACAATGATTTATCACTTAATTATTGTTCCCTCCGATTGGAGTATTAATTATATTTTTAAATTCACCGCATGAGCCTCTTTTCTAAGCTTGTTAAGGAATCATTCAAACGAACCGCTCGAAAATGGAGAAGACATCTGGTATGGTTTGGTGTTTTCATTTTTGTATTCGTTTCCGCCAACTACCTTATCAATCATTATGTTGGAAAAATTGTCGGTGAGAAAATCGAGTTGCTGGTGCGCGAAAAGTCAGATGGGCTCTATAGTACTTCCTGGACTAAAATTGGATTTGTAGTCAATAAGAACAGGTTTTACCTGCACAATTTCGACTTTAAATACAGCGATGATTACCTTAACTCGCATTCACCTGATTCCATAAAGTCAAATTACCTTTTCGATGCCAATGTAGATACACTAAATATTGATGTAGATGGTTTCTGGTCCATACTATTTGAAAAGAAGCTTCATGTAGATGGGATCGAAATCCTTACACCCAGAATAAAAGTGCTAAAACTCCATAGCAGCCAAAACGCCGCCAAAATCTCCTTCGAGGCCGGTAACATGTACCAACTCCTTTCAGGTCAACTTCAGGAATTGGAAATTTCTGATTTTCTCATTAAGAATGGCAGCTTCAAACATATAGCTCCCAATGGGACAACCACCGAAAATTTTGAGATTCACAATCTCACTTTTGAAGTGAAAAATTTCCTGCTCGACAGCGCGGCAGACAAGCGTGATGATAAGGTTCTCTTTACTGATGATATCTATATCGAACTCCGTGACCAACGATTCCTGCTCAAGGACAGCCTTCATCAATTGACGTTTGACCGGTTTTACATATCAGTGCAAAACAATGAAGTTGGGTTTGAAAATCTTCAAATTAGCGTTTTTGACAGTACGACTCATGCGACTGAACTATCTGCAGACTTCATGCTCGGTTTACCGGAATTGCGATTGACGGGAGTCGATTTTATACGTGCCTATAATGAAGGTGAACTTTATATCGACAGCATCACCATTGCCAAACCCGTTCTGCAAATAAAACATTGGGGCAACCCTGCCAAAAGAGAATCAAATAAATCCATCGTGCCACAACTCCTCGCCCACCATGCAAAAGTCAGTATTAATCAGTTTAAACTCACCGAAGCATCTTTCAGCCTTCCTGACAAGAATGAGACAACTAATTATTCCGTTGATAATGTCAGCGCGCTAATATCAAATATTTTGATCGATACCTTGATAACTTCAAGGTTTGGAAGTGGTTTGTCTTTTGGAGAGGTTGACCTCATGATCAGGGACTTCCGTCACACGTTACCCGACAGCTCCTCGTCGATGCACGTGGGTGAGTTTTCCATTACTTCGCAATTAAACCAAATAAAGGTTTCTGATCTTACGGTAAATCAGAAAAATGCGACAAGCATCACCACTGCATCATTGCCATATGCTGTGGTGTCCGGATTTGATATACTTAAAGCCATCAAGACAGATACATTCTCTATTAAAGAGATTTATGTTGAAAACCCAGATCTTAATATTCAAAAAACTCATGCTACAACGCCCACAGGAAAATTTACATTTTCGGGTTTATTTGGGATTTATGGGAAACTAACCACTATAAGCAGGTTGTTTGATCTGAAAGATTTCTACCTGAAAAATGGCCGGATTTCCGTTGGAGATAAATCTCGCAACGCTACAATGAAAAACTTGACCGTAAGCGATATTAACCTAAATCTAAAAAATATATTGATCGACAGCCTGACTGATTTTACTTCAAGCATTCTGGCGGATGCTCACTTGGATCTTTCGACTGGAGCAATGAGTTATGAAACAAAAGGGTTGGCTGTCACATCAAAAAATCTATTTCTTAACACCCACCGCAATATATTGGAAGTATCCGGCATGAAAGCCGCACTTAAAAGTGCAGAAAATCCAGATTCGGTTTCATTGAGCTTTCCGAAGTTGAAGGTAGGCGGCTTCAATGAGGATTCGATAATTTTTAAGCAGGTTTATAATGTTGATACGCTCATTATTGATGGTGATCATCAATATGCACAGTTGAATGATTCGAATAAAAAGAAATCTAATTCTGATTCCATAAAAAGTCCATTGCCTGACATTTCAGTAAAATACCTGCGCGTTCATAACTCAAAACTGGATATTCGAAAGAATAACCTGCCGCTCTTTTCCACAGATGATTATGCGCTGGTAATGGAAAACATTTCTGTTGATCACACAATTAGCCCGAAACTGATAAATCAAATTGTATTTGACAGAATTGCCAGTTTATCCATAAAGAATTACACCTATTTCCTCAATGCTGAACATCACTTTCTGAGGGCTGGCAAACTAGAATGGCTCGACAGCACAGCAACTATGTCGATTACTAATATGCGCTTAAAGCCGTTTAGTTTTACTGCCGGCAACAAGTACGATGTGGATGTAGCGGCAATCAACTTGGTCGGCATTGATCTGAAACGTTTACTCTACGACACCTATTACTCCGGCGACCAAATCATAGTCACCAGGCCAAAGGCATCCCTCTTTCTCGCAGCAGGCGAACAAAAAAAACTATCGAATTTGGATATAGGTTTCATGCCTGTATTTCTGCGAGGCAAGTTCAGTGGAATAGAGTTCAATTCACTGGAAATCCGGAACTCAAGAGTAGAATACCATAAAAAAACACTTACTGATTCCATTCAACTCTCTATTAAACAATTGGATTTGATCGTAGACGATTTCCAACTCGACACAGCCAGTAAAGTGATTCCTGAACGGTTCTTCTTCGCCAATGACATCCGGCTGACAGGGCATTATATAAGTGTTTTTTACCCAGGCAAAAGTGATTTTATCAATATAAACCGCGTTACAGCATCAACATCGACCGGGGATATATATGTGGATGGATTATATGCCTCCGGAAATACTCAAAACAAACCAGATGCTGATAATTGGAAATTCAGCACCCATAGTTTTGCCATAAGAGGATTTGGTTTCGCTCATTTGACTCAAAATAAAACCCTCCGGATCAATGACATCGAATTATCAAAACCCATATTCCAACTTGTAGGAAATGTGAAAAAGGACAAGCCACAGTCCCTTTCTTCTACCAAATCCTTTCCTCTTGATACGGCTATCGTCAATCAACTTGATATTGGCCGGATTACCATCTCTGATGGCTCAATTGCCATGGACTTCACGTATGATGATAAGCCAAAAATCAATGTCCCACATGTTGATTTTATGGCTGGCGGTGTGAAACTTTCGCCTGAAAAAATGAATGATTCATCCAGGTTGCTTTTTTCCGATGAGCTTTCTGCCAACATACGCAATGTACGGTATGTATTGTCTAATGGTCTTAATGAACTCTCATTGAAGTCAGCGTCGGTCAATTCCAAAGATTCTACCATAAAAGTTACCGGACTGAAAATGGAGCCGCTGACAAGTAAGTATGACTACGCTCCCAAAGTAGGCTATCAATCAACTTGGTTACAGTTAGAAAATGATTCCATCATCATGCATGGGGTCGATTTTCTTTCCCTTCTCAATCACAAGCATTTTATCAGCCGATCTGTGGATATGGATAATTTCCGGATTCTCGTGTTCCGTGATAAACGGATTGAGTTCCCTGAATGGCAGCGGAAAAACCTGCCTCAAACCGACCTAAAACAGCTCAATTTTTCATTTGATATCGCTTCGATAAGGATGAATAATGGCTATCTGACGTATCAGGAACATGCAGAAAAGGCCAAAAGCCCAGGCGAAATATTCATCCAGGATATCAATGCCAGAATTACCAATGCAACCAATGATTCCACCAGAATTGCCAAAAACCCAAAGATCAAAATTGAAGCTACCGCCTATTTATTTGGATCGGGAAACCTCAGGGCTGATTTTCAGTTTGACATGCAAAATGCCGAAAATATCCATCAGTACGGTATCGTTGTCGACTCACTCGATCTCACGGAATTCAACAGAATCATGATCCCTAATGCAGCCGTTCGGATTACTGGCGGCATGAACCACAAAATCCTCATGTCGGCAAAGGCTAATGAACAATACAGTTATGGAGAAATGAAATTCTATTATGAAGATCTTAGGATTGCACTTATAAACCGTGAAACTGAAACGACTAGAGGTTTAGGGCAGGCGTTGGGTTCCTTTTTTGCAAATACATTCATCATTAAAACCAATAATCCGCATAATTTAGTTCTAAGAAAAGGCGATGTTTTCTTCGAAAGAGATGAAAAAAGGGCGATATTCAACTACTGGTCAAAAACATTCCTGAGCGGTGTAGTCAGCAGTATTGGGGCAGTTAACAATAAAAAGAAAATCCGGAGAATGCAGGAAGAAAACCTTAAAGCCATTCAGGAACAAGCAAAATTGGAAGCTGCCAACAAGTAGGAATACAAAAATTATCTATAATCAGTCATGGTTAAGTTGATTTATCATGATGAATAAACGTTTATCCATATTACACACTACCATAAAACTATATACGCATGGAAACTGCCAATAAAAAAAACATTCTCAATGATTTAAAGGCCGAGCTTGACGAATTGGAAGAAAAAGTAAAAAAAAGCGGGGGTGAATTCAAGGAGCACTATCGCGTCAAAAAGCAGAAAATCGCCGCATTGGTAAAGAAATATGCCCATGAAATGGAGCAAACCGGCGAAGAAAAGATAGGCGAATGGAAAGAGAGTTCGCAGGAACTTCTGGATCTTCTTGAGGCCGATTATGACCTTTCCTATACGGAATTTGAAACTGAATCACACAAAATATCCAAGGCGCTGGATGATTACGAGGCCCGCGCAAAAGTCTTCTTCGCCCATCTTAGCAAAGAAGCTAAAAAGAACACTGGAAAGATCGAGGCGGAAATGAAGGAGAATCTCGAGAAATTCAGAACCGAAATGGACATTCAAAAAGCACACTTTAAAGGCACTGCCGAGCGCATGAAGTCAGAATATGAATCCTGGAAGGCAAATCGGTTAAAGGATATTGAGTCACTGAAAAAGCAAGTGGATCAGCGAAAAGACGAGGCCGAAGACAAATTGGAAGCATTCTCCGGTGAATTGTCTGAATCGTTTGACCATCTCAAAAAGGCCCTGAAGAAATTGTGGTAGTTCGGGAATGTCAATTATTGATTATTGTTTCTGGGATATAAGGTTGACAAAAATCCTGTAAGCACCCGGGACGCCAGTCGGCAGTTGCCTGAACCATGACAAGCTGGTGTGAATGACTTTACCTTGGCCATAATCGGCCACAAGTATGCCGCCATCCAGAGGGGTTTCGCCTTTGTCATTCATAGAAATGACGGTCTGAAACTCCGTTCCCCACTGATCAGGAAAATATAGGCCACGTTCTTGTATCCAACCATCGAAGTCAGCCTTCGAAATCTTATTTGGATACTGCAAAACAGGATGTTCCGGATTTAAAAATCGAACTTCACTGACCTCATCTGTTACCCTATTCCTTGACAACTGCACTTTATAAGGCATGATCTGGTTATTCACCAGGCCCTGGGAAGTATTGTATTGTACAATCAAATTTCCTCCGCGGCTCGCGAATTCAAAAAGCTTTGACATATCATTGCGGAGACGATCAACGGTATTCAATGACCGCACCCCAAGGATAATTACATCATAGTAATCGAGCTTTTCTTCTGTAAAATCCAGATCATTTATCAAATCAACAGAATACCCAAGTTGCTTCAATGCCGTTGGCACATCATCACCAGGCCCCGATAGATAGCCAATTTTCTCCTTTCCGACTGTAATGTTGAGTTTTACCAATTTCACAGACGATTCAGGCATCAGGATTTGTGTTGGAATATGATCATATGTCAGTTCAACATATTCGTAAGCGTAATCCCTGCCTTCCGAAATTATGTGTGCGATTCCCTCAACGCTCTGTTGTCCTGCCGGAGGAAGTATGGAAAACTCATAATGCCGAATTTCACCCTTTTTCATTGGGGTAATTTCATATTGCTGAGGGTTAGCTTTCCAACCTGTAGGTAGGGATAAGCTGAAATTACCTGTAAATCCTTCTCTTACTGATCGAACATCAGCACCAAGTTTGACGTCGTTATCGCCTGTAAATAGCATGACCTTCTGGCTGAGACTTACAAATGCTGGAGGTACTATGACAAATGGCCTGTAAAATTCGCCCTTAACCGGGTCGTTCATTTTGTAAATAACCGACCTTGTAAAGAGGATTTTTTCTCCCATAATGGTGGTATAAATTCTGGCTTCTACAGCAGGCCGGCTTTCTGCCATACCAATAGTTTGTTGATCTTTGACATTGAATAAACCTGTGACATGCTTTTCTGCCAACCAGTAAGGATGTGAAAAGAGCGCTGTTGGGGAAATGGCATATTTCACTTTTAAAGTCTGCCCTGCATTGTTGCGCAGATCAATGTCAGCTTTCGTACTGAAACTACCCGGCCAGGAAATACTGTCCAAGGTGATTACCGCGCTGGAGCGATTGATCGCTTCCACCTGGAGAAGGATTGAATCCCCCGGACTGGAATAGTAATCAGGTGCGCTTATTTCAACATAAAGACCAGTGACCGCGGCAATTAATGCATCAACTTCCTCTGTTTTTATTTCCTTCCAGAACTCATCCCTGAGTAGTTGAACATTTTTCCTGATTTCCAAGAGTGCCGGAAGACTGGCTGATGGATTTTCCGCTTTGTATTTCAAAAGGAGCTGGTCCACCAGTTTCTGGATTTTTACTCCCCCTGGTACTCTTGCCCAACTAATATCAGTGACCTCAAAAACATTGCCTACTGCTTTCGTTCCTTTTTCATATTGAAGGTATTCTTTCCGCAATCCTCTCGATCCTGTGGCACCAAAACCCTGGCTCTTATGGTTGCTCCTGCTGAGTGCAGAAATCTCAGAGTAGGACATTCCAAGAACCTGGTTGAACTTACCAATATCGACACTGAGTAGATCGGCGGTATCTTTCTGGTAATCGCTGCGAAACCATGGATATGTATTCCAGTAAAGTGTTTTCGGTTGCCATATTTGCACATATGCCAATTGCTCAGGGTAGCTAGCAGGATCGGCTGCCAGATCAAAAGCTTCTGCTGCAAGAAGCGCGCTGGCTGTATGATGGCCGTGGTTATTGGTCGGAATTGTATTAAACCTTGTAATCAAAATGTCAGGCCGGAACTTGCGGATTATCCATACTAGGTCACCGAGGACTTCTTCCTTGTTCCAGATGGAAAATGTTTCTTCCGGATTTTTTGAATAACCAAAATCAATCGCCCTACTAAAATATTGTGCCCCTCTGTCGGTACGACGGGCCGCCAGTAACTCCTGGGTTCTTATCACACCAAGCTGATCGCCAAATTCCGGACCGATGAGATTCTGTCCACCATCTCCGCGAGTAAACGAAAAGTAGGCCGTATTAACTTTTGCTTCATTGGCCATATAAGTTATCATTGCCGTATTCTCGTCATCGGGATGCGCTGCGATATATAATACATTCCCAAGGACATTGAGCTTTTGCATGCGGTGCAGCACTTCTGCAGAGCTATAATGTGGCGGCTTTTGGCAAAAGGCCAAAAAGCTTATGGATACAAAAAGTGCGGCTATTGTTAGTTTGAAAATTTTAATCACGGCGTTATTTGTTAATTCCACGAATTACGGAAAATGCCATGGCCTGACAAATCTTTTTTTTACGCAAAGCAAGATTTTTGAATATAAGCCATGGCTTAAAGGCTAAAAACCATGAGGAAAAATTCCTGAAATGCTTCAATTTTCCTTTTTAACTGACATCTTCCGATGTTTAACATATTTGGATTTTGAATACACTTGCGTTCAGCGATTTTTGTAAATTACTTTTTCATAGAACATCAGATTGTGGCGATGGATATTTTTTATAATTATTTCCTCTACAAATACATAAATAAAGATTTCATCCGGCTCTCCCAGGCACGACTGATTCTTCAGTTCTGCCTCGTCACCGCACTATTTTCACTTTTATATGTATTTATCGCCTTAGCGATCAATTTTATACAATCGATGGTGGTGATGACCATCATGGCCTGGCTGTTTACCATGCTTGCCTTTATGCTTAGAGCTGGCGTTAGTCACCGAACAATTTCACATTTCTATCTGATTTTTAGTTACCTGGCAGCAGTTATTTTGATATATTATTCCGGACTTATGTATTCATCGCTTGTGCCTTGGCTTGCCTTTTTACCTTTATCAGCCAACCTGCTTATTAATAGAAACACGTCCATCGTATGGTTATTTGCCACATTTATTACCGTTTTTGCGCTCATGTTTATTACCGAAACCGGGACAACAATTTCGGTAGAGTACAATAAGCGCTACGAATTGATCTTTTATGCATTCGTATATAATGGTCTTTCAGCCATAATCCTGGTCCTTTCTATGGTGTTTCAGGCTGAAAAAGAAAAGTACCTGAATCTTCTGAAGGAAAAGAATGACATCATATCGACTATAAATAGTGAACTTAAAAACAAAAACGACGAAATCGTTAGTCAGAATGAGGAATTGATCCAGCAACAGGAAGAAATCCTCGTACAGCGGGAATTCATTGAAATAAAAAACCATGAATTGCTAGCCGTTCAGGACGAACTGAATGATATTATTGATAAACTTACCCGCACACAGCAGACCCTTTCGGTGCGTGAGGCAGAAAACCGCAGCATTCTCAATACGATGTACAGTTCCAGGCTTATGGTGGGTGAAATGGATACCGAGGGAAGGATATTGAAAATCAGCAAGGAAAAGCAGCAACTATTTCAATTGGATGCTTCGGAAATAATCGGCAAACGTTACAATGAGTTGCAGACAGTAAAACTGGTAGAATTCCATGATGTGGAAGACAAAAATAGTATCTGGAATGACATATTAAGTGGTAAACGTTCTGGCTATGAGGTCAGCATCATGGTAAATAATGTAGTTTATCATTTGCATGAAAACTACTGCACCATCTTCGATGATTTGGGTAAACCAAAAAAGGTAATCGTAGTATCCCAGGACATCAGCCAATTGAGGCGACAGAATCTGGAAATAGAAGAATTGAACAACAGGCTGAAAGACAAACTTCTTGAAATTGAGGAGCAAAATAGTTTGTTGATAAAGCAGAGGGAAGAAATAGCTTCTATAAATGACGAGTTAAAAAAGAGCAACAAAGAAATCAGCGACATCAACTTAAACCTGGAAAAACACGTTCATGACCGCACGCGTAACCTGGAACTACAAAACAAGGTGCTTGCAGAGTATGCGTACATCAATGCCCACCTACTTCGCGGCCCCCTATGCAGTATTCTCGGCTTGGTAAATCTTTTGGAGACCGAATTGCAAAGTGAAAGCCACCCAGTCGTATTTCATATGAAAAAATCGACAGACGAATTGCATGAAGTAGTGAAGAGAATTACCAAGGCAATTGAAAAAGGTTCCCACTTTGACCGAAGTTTACTACACGGTAATTAACTTTGCCGCGCGACCTAAATACCTCACATGCAATACGTACTGAAAATAGATTGTCCCGACCGGAAGGGTCTTGTCCACGAAATTTCCGGAGTCTTGTTTTCCTCAGGGCTAAACATCATAGAAAACGAGGAATTTGTTGACCATCGGAATAATTATTTTTTCATGCGCTCGGAAGTTACCGGTGAACTCAATAGGGCTAAAATCTTCCAACAGCTAAGCATGGTGGTGCCTGAAAAGGCTGTAATTCAAATTCATAAAAAGAAAAAAAAGGACATTATCGTCTTTACCACCAGAGAATATCATTGTCTGGGAGATTTGCTGATGCGTCACCATTTTGGAGAGTTGAAGGCGAATATCCAGGCAGTTATCAGCAACCATGAGCATCTGAAGGATTTCACGGAAAGGTTTGGGGTACCCTTTTATCATGTACCTGCCGAAAACATGGAAAGAAGAGAACACGAAGACAAAGTTCTTAGCATCCTGTCGTCGTACAATCCGGAATATCTGGTTCTTGCCAAATACATGCGTGTATTGACTCCCCACTTTACAGGCCAGCTCAATCACCGGATTATTAATATTCATCATTCATTTTTACCGGCATTCATCGGTGCCAGGCCTTACGAACAGGCATTTGAGCGCGGGGTGAAACTTATTGGAGCTACAGCACATTTTGTGAACGATAACCTCGATGAGGGGCCAATCATCAATCAGGATGTCATCCATACGAACCATAAAAACGACGCTGCTATGATGGCGAAGGCAGGAAAGGATGTAGAGAAAATTGTACTATCAAATGCCCTGAAGCTGGTTTTTGACGATCGTGTTTTTGTATACCACAACAAAACGATCATTTTTGAATAGACACCCTTTTTAAAAAGCCTCTACTTTGTAACTCCGTCTAAAACAGGCAGTAATTTGCCCAGTAATGAAAGAAACAACCTGGAATCATCCGCGCTGGCTGCTGCAAGACGCTCGAGCAAGCGATTGTTCAGGTTTTCATTCCGATCGATTCCCAAATTTTGTAATAGCATGATAGTTTTAGCTTTCAGATCAGCATATGCCACATCCGAAAGAGATTCCGAAGTTTTCAGTGGTTGTGTCAATCCCGAAAATATATACGCATACAACATCACCGACTGAGCCAGGTTGAGGGACGGGTATGGGTTTTTTATAGTAATCGTTGATGCTATATCACATAAACGCAACTCACTGTTGGTGAGGCCGCTTTCTTCACGGCCAAATACAACGGCAACATTGTGAATCAGATTCCCTTTCGTGTTAACAATTTCTCTTGCTTGTTCTGGGGTATAGTAATCCTGTCTGGCGCTGCGATCCTTGGCCGTGGTACCGATAGAAAAATCAATACCAATGAGAGCAGCCTCCAGGGAATTGAAGATTTTGGCATTTTCCAGAATATCTATAGAACCATGAGCCAACCATCTTGCTTTGTCTGATAGGTGATTTGTAGGATTAACGAGCCTTAATTCACTAAATCCCATCGTTTTCAGTGCGCGTGCTGAAGCCCCGATATTCTCGGGAACAGCCGGCTCTACTAAAACATAATAAATGTCCAATTATTAAGAGGCTAATAAAGATTTATGCCGTTTCCTTGCCTTCCTCCTGCTCTTTGAGTACACGGCGCAGGATTTTTCCAACATTGGATTTTGGAAGTTCCTTTCGGAACTCAACCTGTCTCGGAATTTTATAAGACGTCATGTTTTCCTTGCAATAGGCAATGATCTCCTCTGCGGTGAGCGATTCATCTTTTTTCACGATGAAAACTTTCACCTTTTCCGTGGACTTTTCATCATTTACGCCGATCGCCCCAACTTCAAGGACTTTTGGATGGCCTGATATCACGTTTTCGATTTCGTTTGGATAAACGTTGAACCCGGACACATTGATCATTTCTTTCTTACGGTCAACAATCTTGAAAAATCCATCAGCATCCATGAACCCAATATCACCGGTTTTGAGGTAACCTTTGAAAAAAACATTTTCTGTTTCGTCTGGTCTCTGCCAGTAGCCTTTCATTATCTGCGGACCTTTGGCGCATATTTCCCCCGCCTCACCCAAAGGCACTTCGTTGCCCATATCATCGAGTATTTTTATTTCAGTACTTGGTACAGGTAAGCCAATAGTTCCTATTCGTTCGGTTCCATCGATAGGATTGCAGCACAATACCGGAGAAGATTCTGTGAGGCCATATCCTTCCGCCAGTGGAACATGCGTTAATTTTTTCCAGCGTACCGCTACCGCATCCTGTACAGCCATTCCTCCGCCTACTGCAACTTTGAATTTTGAAAAATCCACCTTGGCAAACTCTTCCTGGTTTAACAATCCATTAAAAAGTGTATTTACACCCGTGAATATGGTAAACTGGAACTTCTTCAGTGTCTTTATGAATGCCGGCATATCACGCGGATTTGTGATAAGGATGTTCCGAACTCCATAGTGCAGCATAGCCAGGCAATTCACCGTCAACGCAAAGATATGATACATGGGCAATGCCGTAATGATCGTTTCTTCCCCATGCTTCAGTTTCGGCATCATCCAGGCGCTAATCTGTTCCATGTTGGCCAAAATGTTTCGGTGGGTCAACATGGCTCCTTTTGAAATACCTGTGGTGCCGCCTGTATATTGCAGAAAGGCAACTTCTTCACTGTCGATATCATATTTTGTATATTTACCATCCGCTCCCTTATGCATTGCTACATTGAATGGTATGGCTCCCGGCAGTGAATACGGAGGCACCATTTTCTTCACGTTCTTTACTACAAAGTTTACCAGTGTCTTTTTAAAGCCGCCGAGCATATCGCCGATTTCGGTGATAACTACCGTTTCGATGGGAGTTTCCTTGATAATCTTTTCCAGGTTCTGACCAAAATTGGCAAGTATAACGATGGCCCTTACCCCCGCATCACTGAATTGATGTTTCATTTCCCGCGGAGTATATAGCGGGTTGGTATTCACAACAATAAGGCCTGCACGAATACTCCCGAACACCGCAACTACCCATTGAAGCAGATTAGGCATCTGAATGGCAATTCGATCCCCTTTTTTAAGATTGGCGTGATTTTGCAGGAAACTGGCAAATTGAGCCGACAATTTATCAACTTCATTAAAAGTCAGCGTTTTACCCATACTTTCATAAGCAATGAGATCACCATACTTTCTGAAATTTTTCTCAATAAGGTCGACCATTGAAGAGTATCGATCAGGATCGATTTCATGTGGAATACCTTTCGGATAATTTTTGAACCATGGATAATTTTGCATCTCTTGAGTGTTTAAGGTTATAACGGTCTCTACTGTGAAAATGTGAATTTATTTCATCTTATCAAATTTCAGTGCCAGGCATTGTTATAGTATTGTCCAAGACCTGGATTTTACCAGTCTGCTTAATAACCTGAAGTTCTCTTATTGGAACAAGATAATTTATGAAAAGATTGTTTAATTGCCGTGTAACCCTGAGAAAAAAAGTGTACTAATTTAAAATTGGATGAGGTTTAGGGTTGGTAATTGACTTTTGTGTAATCTATCATAACACGGTTGCTGTCCTGAGCGGACGGACTTCCCTTTATTAAATTTTCATTTGGCGCCAGTTGCCGTAAATTATCCAGATATCGTGTGTTTTTTTTCTGGAGTTGAGAATCATCCGTTCTACAGTAAAAATAGAAAGCTAATACCATTAAAAAATAGAAAATAATACGAGCTAGCATCTGCGTTATTTTGGTTAGTCGGTCAAAAAAACCTTTTTTAGTCATGTAGCTAATAGGACACAAAAACTCAAAAAAGGTTGTAATCGATCGTATAAGAACGCAAGTTTTAGAATTACAATATAGCGCCGCTCAGAAGCTCCACTTCATACGAAGGTAAAAAAGTGTACCAATGCCGCCATATTCAGTACCAGAGTCACCGGAAAAAATCTGGGCGATCATGAACAATTCCAGGTTATCGGCTAATGAATAGCTAACAGCAGGGCTAATAAAAAAAGACTTGTCAAAAGGGTTGACAATCGAAGCTACATCTGCCCGCCATAGTGGCGAAAGTGGGTATGATACCTGACCAAAAAGGTTCAATCGCGACAGTGTCAGGTATTTGGCGGATGTTTCTCTGATAATGGTTGGGTTAATGAACCCCGGCGCTTTGGTTGCACCCTTGCTGTTGTATATAAATGCCATGTGCACATAGGTGCTGTTGTGAAATGTATAATCTCCAGAGAGTGCCGCGACTAACTGTCCGACCGGACTGCTTAAGCTATCCTTGTTGTGAAAATAGCTAATCTCGCCACGAAATCCCCCACCCTTTATATCGCCCGACCAGCCCGTGCCAAGTACCAGGTCGGTCTTCACCTGACCGGCGAGAAACTGAATATCATACTGCCATTTGCTAAATCGATATAAACCCATGAAAGACATGTCATCAATTGTTTCACCCATTTGATAAACAAACTCCCCTGAAGCGGTAGTATTAGTGAAGTACTGCAAACGGACGGCATCGGTG
Organism: Cyclobacteriaceae bacterium; assembly: GCA_041750735.1. Taxonomy (GTDB): domain Bacteria; phylum Bacteroidota; class Bacteroidia; order Cytophagales; family Cyclobacteriaceae; genus JAAUQL01. The sequence goes on along the minus strand of JBGSYX010000121.1, from coordinate 2,651 downwards.
CCTGGCCTTTCTTCATAATCGAAGTCGAAGTAGGAATAGGCGTTGAAAACATCGTTTGGATTCCAGACAAAGTTTTGTCCCCAGTTGATACGATGTCTTCCTGCCCTCACCTGGAATTTTCCTGTTGTGTAGTCCAGATAAAACCTGTCGATGGTTGTGTTTAACAAATAAGAGTCACCCGAAGCCCAATTGAATGACATATCGAAAAAGCCGTTGTCCTGTCCAATAAAGTAATCATACCCAAACAAAGTATCGGCCTGATTGTACATCGTTACGGCCTGGCCAAAGAAAAGGCGATTGCGCATCTCAAGGTCAACCTTCCATTTTTCACTGGGAAAATAGCGAAATTCCAGTCTGTTATGCAGCAGATTATCGGTGACCCATTCCTCGTCCAGCTCCTTAATGTTCACCGTTGTCAGGTACTTAAGGTACCCTTTAAATTCGAATGTTGCAGGTTGCTCTTCCTGCGCTCGCGCCTCCGTTGCCCAAGCTGATATTGTCAGCATGAAAAAAACAGCCAATTTGCCTGCCATACTTTTGCACTTACATATTCGCTTGTCAACAGGAATCATGAGGTACTACTTTCGCTCGTCACTTAAAATCTTTCCGTCTTCCATGGTCACGATTCGTCGAGCCTTCTTCATAACCCTTGCGTCGTGCGTTGAGAAAATAAAGGTGATGTTTTCTTCCTTGTTGAGATGCTCCATGATGTCAAGAAGAGTCTCCGTCGATTTGGAATCCAGGTTTGCCGTAGGTTCGTCGGCCAGAATAAATTTTGGCTTAGATGCCAGCGCACGTGCGACAGCCACTCGCTGCTGCTGTCCTCCAGACATTTTATTTGGCCTGCTATTCATCCGGTCGCCCAGGCCTACAGCCTGCAAAAGCGCTTTGGTTCTGGCATTGCGCTCAGCTTTTGGCCTGCCTTGCAGTTCCATGATAAATTCGACGTTTTCCCCAGCCGTCAATACGGGTATCAGGTTGTATGCCTGAAAAACAAAACCTATGTTGTTCAACCGGAAATCAATTAGTTTCCTGCTGCTCAACTCCCAGATTTTAGTATTGTCAACAATAACTTCTCCATCGGTAGGTCTGTCCAGCCCGCCAAGCAGGTTAAGAAACGTAGTTTTTCCAGAACCTGAGGGGCCAACGATCGCCGTAAATTCACCCTGATCAAAAGTTAAATTAACACCATCAACAGCGCGCACCTCGATCTGGCTGCCGTCGTATATTTTGGTGAGATTTTTTATTTGAATGATACTCATAATATGTTCGGTTGCTTTTATTATTCAGTTCTCAATGCTTCACTTGGATCCTGTTGCAGGGCTTTATAGGCCGGGTATAATGCCGCTATGATTCCGGTGATCAAAACCAACACCACCACGTTGACTATTAGATTCCAGTCAAGTACCGTATACACAAAAGGGTCATAACCCAGATCGGTATAGGCTTCACCCCAAGCAGACAGATCGATAGCATTCGTTTCGAAATGTTTGGAAATCAATACCCCAGCTCCTACGCCAACAATGCCGCCGGTGATCGTCAGGAATATACTCTCCATGAGTATCATCATGAAAATCCGCGTTTTATTCATACCTACAGCCATAAGCATACCCAGTTCTTTAACACGCTCCAGTACCACCATTAACATAGTGTTGATAATGCCAAAGAGTAAGGCCAGGAGGATTATTATGATGAAGATATACATAGTAATGTCCATAGCTGAAGTGAGGTATTCCATTTCTGGGCTAAGTTCCAGCCAACTAAGCACTTCCAACTCCGGGTTGAGCGTTTTAACCTGACCAGCCAGGTTTTCTACACCTTCGTTTGTGGCAGATAATATCGCAATCTCATGGGCTGCTCCAGCAGGCAGGTTGATGAGCGATGAAAGGTCATCATACCTGACAAATATATTCACCTCATCAAACATATTGTTGAGTGTATTGTAAATGCCTGTTACTCTGAATGCACCGTAAGTCATATTGTTGTCCATGTCCAACAGTGTAAGTACTACTTTGGAATTGAGTTTAACTGCGAGTTTATCTGCCAGCTTATGGCCGATGATCACCTGGTTTCGTTTATCATCACCGAAATAAGATCCCTCCTCGATCTTTACCGATATATTTGTAACATGACTCTCTTTTTCGGGAGTCACACCGGTTATTTTGACGCCCGCCGCAGTTTCGGCAGAAGAAATCATCGAATGAATCACGATCCTGCTTCCGGCTGCGGCTACACCTGGCATTTTTTCAATTTCCCCGGTAATCGCATTGGCGTTGGGGATGTAATCGTGGATTTCATTGGAATTTAAGAAATCAGGCTGATGTATCTGGATATGCGACAATTCTGACTTAATGGCTTTTTCTATTCGCTGATCTGCCATGCCGCTATAAAAGGCAGCTGAAAAAATTCCGGCACAGATACCAAGCGCAGTTGCTGAAATTATCACCGTGCTTCGCAATTTATTTCTCCAGACATTGCGCCATGCAATTGAAATGATCATCTTATACTATTTAGATTCTGTTACATACATTTTCTAAGCCCTCAACGCATCGTGAACTTTCAGCTTCATGGCCATGACCAGCGGATAAATCGCTATGACAATCGACAACCCGAAAATGGTAATTACCTGCCAGTAAAACACAGAAGGAATA
>JBGSYX010000120.1:0-5757 GCA_041750735.1 Cyclobacteriaceae bacterium | reverse complement strand
GAAAATTGATTTTGTTCGGCGAAAGAAGATGTTCCAATTCCAGGCCGTAGACCCTGGATGCGTCAGCCGTTTTGATATAAAAATAATCGAAAAGGTCATTGATTTTGTTGACTATCCTGATACGGAAAGGCTTGGTATTTCCGTATGTGCAAAGATCGATCCGGTCGATGTACAAGTGGTCTATTACCGAAACATCACCGGCAGATTTAAGTAGGGCGTATATTTTCTTCAGCGCTTCATGGACCTGTATCATTTCGCTATGCGCATGGAGAACGGTTTCCCAAAGTGTATCGCGTCCATGATTGTCGATGAAGGGTATGGCGTTGTCGTAGCGGTGCAGATCCTGATAGGTAATCGGGAGGTGAACTTCGCGCTCCTGATTTATCAGATATTCACGCAGCGGTTCGTTGATGGGATAAACTTTCTTTTTTTTACTTATGAACGCCATAATGGATCAACTTTCCATGGGCAAAGGTAGTACAAATTAATTATTGCCCATGGGGAGCTGATAGATTGGTTAATTCTTCTAAAAACCGCGTTTCTGTCTTTGCTACCCAATGACGGAAATCGGTATTCGGGAAATAACGATCCATGAATTCCAACAATATCGACACATTGAAAGTGGCAGATTGTACACCTGCGCCGGTGTTTACCGCGTCAATCGCATTGCAGGCCTGTTCATACTGGCCGGCGACCGGAATCATGAGCGCCGGCTTTTGCAGGTATATGGCCTCGCAGACCGACTCAAATCCGGCCGTGGTTATGTAGCCTTTGCAGCATCGCATCATCTCACTGAAAAGCACATTATCTACTTGATGAAAGGTGAGGCAAGCATGAGGGTTATGGGTTTTAGGCATATCTTTCCTGTCCCAAAAGCAATGAATAGGTATTGATTTATTATTCAAATGCCAGGTGATCAGTTCTTCCGCGTAGCCGTCATTTACCATGTAGCCGAGAATAAAATCCTCCTGAGTTCCGGATGACTTTATTATTTCCTCCTTCATCAGAGGAGGCATCACGACCATATTTTTGATCCTGAGCGGTTCGTATTCGCGAAATGAAAGGGCGAGGTATTTGGTGCATCGCTGGCTGGTCAACGCATTATTCAGGAGGAAAAAACTTTTTTCGATAAATCTGCCGGATGCGAATGGGTAATCAGGATGACGAGTGAGGAATTGCCTGCCGATACAGACATGCTTTACCGATTTCGGATTGTAAAACCGAAAGTAAAATCCACCCAGGAAATCGTAAAAGTTCACCAGGGTGTCCGGCTTGGTCTCCACGATTTTCTCATGGATCCGTTTCAGGCTTTTTCTGAAAGTCGGCAATAGCCCTGCATTGTAAATGATGGAATGCCAGAGTCTGAGCGATTTGTTGGCTTTATCAAGGACAAAATTCGGTGATCGCAATCCCTCCACTTCGGAATGTATCTTTTCATAAAAGTATTTGGGAATTTCTCTTCGTGTGCTTTGTCCGACAAAGGTGTGAACCACTTCATGACCGTTGCGGGTAAGGATATCTGAAAGTACAATTGCCTGGGTCATGTGTCCGCGGCCTTCTCCCTGTACCAAAAAAAGGTATTTCATAGGATTGCAATGGTCAGGACAAAGTACTCAGAAAAAAAGACCATTTTTCCATGGCTGTTAAAAATCTTTATTCTGAAGGCGATCAAATTTATTAGGAATTGGTTGCAGAACTTCCGGCGGATTTCAAGTCCAGAATTGAACTAACTTTTCTCCCTGATTTTGGATTGAATATATTCCACGACTTGACGTAGATTGGAAAGTTGGGGAGTGTCGCTGTCCGGAATTTTTATGTCGAAGGTCTTCTCAAATTCCATGGCCAACTCGGCGATATCGAGGGAGTCGATACTTAGGTCTTTCATAAAGCTCGCATCGTCAGTCAGCTCAGACTCTGTAAGACCTATTTTGTTAATTAGAATATCTGTGACTTTTCTCGCTATTTCCTGATCCATCAGTTGTCCAAATGATGCTACTAAGCTATAAAAGAAAGGTGATTAATAAAATCAGAATCAAAATCTTAGTATGAATTCAGTTCCTTCTTCGTTTTTAGATTTTACAGAAATGGATGCATTGTGTTGACGCATTATCTGCCGAGAAAGGCTCAATCCTATTCCTGAACCGGTTTTCTTGGTAGTGAAGAAAGGTATAAATATTTTTGATTGCGCCTCTTCATCTATGCCGGGACCATTGTCTTTCACAATAAATAAGGTATTGTTCTTTTCATCCTGGTATGCCAGAAGTTCTATGATCTTATTTTCGCGCTCCTCTAGAGCTTGTATAGCATTCTTAAGGAGGTTGATGAGCACCTGCTGTATCAGTTCCGGGTCAACGGTCAATGCGAGATTTTGTGGCTTTACATTGACAATAAAGCGAATCTGGTTGATTTCAAGATCATGTTTCATTAGAATAGCTACGTGCTCAAAAAGCTCCGCGACACTCACCATTTGAAATTGTGGGAGTGGGGTGTGGGTGAGGCTTCGGAAGTCGTTAACGAAGCGGATGAGTCCGTCGCTCCGCCGCTGGATGGTTTGTACGGCAAGGTGAATATCTTCGAGGTCGTCCTTGCTGATGTCTGGCTTTTCATCGGATTTATCGAGGTATTTCACGATCTCACCTTCTACGGTATTTGCGAGAGATGATATCGGCGTCACAGAATTCATGATTTCATGAGTGAGAACGCGTACAAGTTTTTGCCAGGCCTCCATTTCCTTTTCCTCAAGTTCGGAGCGGATATTTTGCAATGAAACCAGTTTGAAATTTTCGTTGCCAAGGGTTAGTTCTATGGCATACACAGATAGCTGCCGCTCGTCACCGCCTATTTCCAGGGTTATCAGCGAGCGCCCACCGGTACGCAATTCCTTAAAGCATGTGACTAGTTCTTCACTGATGTCGTTAAGGTCATGGATATTTTTGGTATTTTCCACTTTCAATAAGCGCTTTGCCGCGATGTTCATTATCTGGATATCGCCATTTTCATTGAACGTAATGAGTCCGATGCCAACGTGCTGAACGATCGTGGTAAGATATTGCTGGTGTTCATCCTTGGTAAGCCTGGATTTTTTAAGCTTTTTAATGACATCCGTGAACTGGTCATGCAGGTATTTGAGGTAGGGATCAGCAGATTCAGCCGACTCAGCCGCGGTAAAATCATTGTTTTTAATGGCCTCAAAAAAATCACTAATGGTCTTATGCGATTTGTCCACAAACCTGATAAGAGCAATCACCTGAACAACCACCAATATCAGCACCAGGATAATGGTAAGCGCAAAGGCATCAGTGCTCACCAGTTCCATGAGTAAATATAAGGTCAGCGCGATGGCCGCTATTCTGACGATGATCTGAAACCGCAGGTTATTAGAGGCCATGCTTTTCTAATCTCCGATAAAGTGAAGCACGTGTGAGGCCGAGTTCTTTGGCGGCTTTGGATATATTTCCGTTATATTTATTTACTGCCTTCTGAATCACAGACCGCTCCACTGTATCCAGGTTATAGGTGTCGGTGATGATGTCTTCGCCTTGGCTATTCTGCGAAAGGAAAAAAAAATCGTCCGAATCCAGTATGTTATTGTCAGTCATAATGATGGCACGCTCGATGGCGTGCTGCAATTCACGGATGTTGCCTGGCCACTGGTATTTTTGAAGCTTTTTCACGGCGTTGGCCGAAACGGTTTTCACCTGTTTGCGGTATTTCCGGCAATACATTTCCACAAAGTGATCGGCAAGCAATTGAATATCTTCCTGGCGTTCGCGGAGGGGTGGAAGGTGAAGTTCTACCGTATTGATGCGGTAGAGCAGGTCCTGGCGGAACTCATTGTTTTTGACCATCTCGTAGATCGGCATATTTGTAGCGCAGATCAGCCTGATATCCACATCGACCGGTTTGTTGGCACCTATGCGCGTAACCTGCCGGTTTTGCAGGACCGTCAGGAGTTTCGACTGCAGAGGAAGGCTGAGATTTCCGATTTCGTCCAGGAACAGGGAACCCGTATGTGCTACTTCAAATCTTCCCGCACGATCTTCTTTTGCATCCGTAAAGGAGCCTTTTTTATGGCCGAATAGCTCGCTTTCAAAGAGCGTTTCGGTGATCGCGCCCATGTCAACACCAATAAATACATTATCCTTTCGCAAGGATTGCTGGTGAATAGCCCGGGCCACAAGTTCCTTTCCGGTACCGTTTTCACCAAGGATAAGCACGTTAGCATCTGTTTTGGCCACTTTTTCGATGATGTCGAAAATCTTTTTAATGGAGAAACTCTGCCCCAGAATGTCGCGGAAAGGCTGATTGCTGTCGTCCTGGAGTTGTTTTTTGGCTTTTTTAAGCTTGTCGACTTCCTTATATGACCGCTTAAGTTTAATAGAAGCTGAGATGGTGGCTAATAATTTTTCGTTTTGCCATGGTTTCAAAACAAAATCCGTTGCGCCTTCTTTCAATGCGCGAACTGCCATCTCCACATCGCCAAATGCGGTAATCAGAATCACCACCGCATCGGGGTCCCTGTCAACGATCTGGCTCAGCCAGTGAAAACCTTCTTTACCACTGGTGATGTCCTTGCTGAAGTTCATATCGAGCAGAATCACGTCAAATGATTCATTGTTCAGCCAGAAGGGTATTTTGTTGGGATTTTTTTCTATGGTTACCTGGTGAGCGTGTTTTTTCAGCAGCATTTTCGCTGCCAGAAGTACATCCTCATCATCATCAACGATAAGGATTTTACCGATTTCTTTCTCCTCAAGCATATACTTTTAGTCTTTTACTGTCCAAATTAGTGCCAGCAATAAATTGGCTATGAAAATCAGGTAGTTATGTGTTGCAAAAATGAACAATGTCAAAAAATGAACAATTTCAAACACTGTACTGTATCAAAACCGAACACAAGATAATCACTTTTATAAAATTCAGAAGGCAAATATTGGAATGATTTCCTTGGTATTACTTTCTCCCATGATGTACATAAAAGTTCCGGGGAATCAAATAACGATTTGTCGCCCTATTCCGGAACGACCCGGTAATGTGCGAGTACATCGTCTGAAAAGAGGTATAGGTCAGTTGCTGAATAAATGATGAATTTCCATGGACCTCCCGGCGGTAAAGGCACACTTGTTTTCGCATCATTATAAATATTGATCTGCACTAATTGGCTATCCTTTATGAAATATACCGTGTCGCCAAGAAAGCCCAGGTCACTCATATCCGGCTCTTTATACGTCTTGATATAGTTGCCCATGTTGTCAAAGAGGAGAATGCCTACATGAAGCACTCCGACAAATAGCCGGTTCTGATATTCCCGCATCCATTGTATGTCATATTTTGTTGGATTCAGGAGGAGGCTCAGCGGACTAACGACAGGTATGGTATTGGAGCGTATCTGAAATCGTTTGAGACTGAAATCTGCCTGATCTATGAGCCAGATATTATTGTCGAATGTTGGTGTGGCAAGTTGTACAAAACCCACAAGGGAGGCGGGGAAACGGTAGTCTTTATTTAGCGAAAGATTTCGGTTGATAAGCCGGTAGATCTGCAAGTCGCGATGAAATGTGAAAATCCGTAAACCCTGCCACGCTTCCAACTGGTCGATCCTGGCTGGGTTTTGGGGCGAGAAAATTTCTTTGTTAAGGAGTTGCATGTCGTAGCGGATTACATCGCCATCAAATGATGCATAGTAAATGTTTCCTTTCGTGTCGGTTGAGACACCAGTTGGGGCTTCGATGGCTATTTGGCCGATGAACTCAAAAG
>JBGSYX010000119.1:0-2958 GCA_041750735.1 Cyclobacteriaceae bacterium | reverse complement strand
GATACTTACCGAGAAAACAGCTATTAACACCTGAATTATCGTTTTAATTAGGATGATGTGCCAGTACTTTTGTTTTTGAAACCACCTACGATCAAGCAGGTAATCTATAATGGAAAAAGGAATGCCGGTAGCAAGTCCGAGAATTGTAAGTTGAAGGATAAACCTGCTAAATTCAAAAGGCAAAATCCTCTCAAATGCCGGAAGACTCTCGTTACCCCATGCCCGGATAAAGCCGAACAAAAATGCCGCGAAAACCCATATTAATACAGTTAGTAAAAAACCGTTCGAAAAAATATGTATGTCCCTTTTGTTCATAGCAGTTGCTTCATCTGGAATTTATAGCGGAAATCCATGTCCAATTTGCTCTAGGTTCTATTCTTTTGACCCATCATTTTTTGTGGCAGAAATATCAGGATTCATAGAGATTTTTAAAGGATCTGTTTTTAGGTGCAAATCTCTTTGCGGGAACGGAATTTCAATACCTTCTTTCGCAAATTCATTATTTATCGCTATACCCACATTGCTTTTTGAAGATAGGCCATTGTCGAAATGTGTCCAAAAAAGTAATCTAAAATTGAGCGAACTTTCTCCAAAACCATTAAAAAAAATCGCTGGTGATGGATTTTTTAGTATTTGAGGGTCACTTGCAATTACACCACTCAATATCTCCAGCACTTTGGTTGTATTTGTTCCATACGCAACCCCAACAATTATTTCCTGACGGCGCTTCTTATCCGATAAGGTCCAGTTTATCATTTCATTGGAAATGAAATTCCCGTTCGGTACGACAATCTCTGCGCCATCAAAGGACCTGATGATGCTCGCCCTCAGGCCAATTTCCTTTACTTCACCTGTTATATCTAGAGAACTCAATTGAACCATGTCTCCAATTTGAATAGGTCTTTCAACAGCAAGGATAATTCCGGAGATAAGGTTGTTGAATATATTTTGAAGCCCAAAGCCAATACCTACACCTAAGGCACCAATGATGATTGTGATATTGCTCAGGTCTATTTTGGCCAGGCCCAGCGCAATCGTAAAACCTATGACCAAAAGCGTGAGTCGTGCAAAAAGTGCTATTGCCCATGGTATGCCTCGTTTTAGCTGGAAGTGGGTAAGTATTTCCTCCTGAAGTATGAACCTGACGAATTTCGATATAAGTATTGTTAGCCAGATGGTGAAGAAAAATCCCAATAAACTGCCGATGGTTAGCTCAAGAGAGCCAAGTTGCCAGGCACGTGAGAGAATCCGGCTGAGCCAATTGAAGAGCGGACGAAGAACCATGAAACTGTCCAGAATATTGATAACCCAGGAGCTCACTGCGGTGATGTTAAGAATTTTGAGAAACTTTTCTTTCACAACCTCTTCATGGTTAACAATTATATTCATTTTAGCTATCTTTTTTTGCTGAAGCAAGAGATAGAATAGGCCCTTCGCCACCCTCCGGGTTGAAAAAATTATTAGCCCACCAAAGATTATTGTAAATACGCCATTAACCAGAATCTCCGTGAGTACGGTATTCCCCAGAATGTTAGAGATAACTGAAATAGACAATAGTACCATGGAGACTTTAACCAAAAACCCTACCCATTTCCAATTGACACTCTTAGTTTCCTTTTCAAATGCCGTTTTCCCGATTTGTATAGAAGCAAGGAATAGTATGGTAATTATTGCTAATATGAGTGTGGAGAATCTATCCAATACCTGAAGTTCTCGGACCAACTCTAATAATTGCACAATCAAAAACAACAGGGCTATTATATGAAAATACTTACGTGGTACCGTTGGATAAATCCCTGGTATGAGCTTCAGTATTGGAATGATTAAAAGAAAATAGAAATATTCCAGCGCATCAGGCGGGGCTTGAGGATAGAATAACCTACATAATAAAACTGAAATTAGGATCGATGAAGAAATTGGATGATTGATTACATATAGTGAACGTGTGATATCAGCATCTTTTTTCTCTTCAGACCATTTGGATACTTCATTCTTAATAATGACGAGGACAACCAGTAAAATGATGAAAAAGAGCAAATGATAGTAAAGGTTCGTTTTAGATGAGGCAAAAAAGAGTTCTAAGGTCTGTTTTTGCCTCTCCTTAGCCTGATTTATTCTTTCTCCCAACGTAGAGGCATCATCCCGCGATTGAAATATTTCCCAAATCGACGGGTCGTTACTCGTGAAAATCAGGCTTGTATAATGGTCTTCTACTAATTGAATTCTTCGTGACAATTCATGGAGATATACAATATCAGAAGTCACTTCTTCTTGCTTAAAAAGCAATTGATTGTAAAGCTTTTTTGTTCTTCCGGATATGCCTTCGATTTCCCGGATATTATCTCTGATTCGGTTTCGCAAAGCTGGAAGCCAATTCTCAGTCGACGCAATCTCGTATGTTTGCCGCCACCGTTTCTCTTGAATTTCAATAGAATTGAGTCCTTTTGACAGTGATTCGATACGCGCTGAAATTGATTGCATGTAGGTATCGTACAGCAAACGAATGGGAGCAATGTAGGTCTTTAAGCGTTCCGCTTTGAAATAGTCACTGTCTTCAATTTCACTAAGCTTCACCCTTTTCTTGAGGTCAACAATGACATTGAATTTACGGATGAACATCGAATCATACGAGCTTTCTGCTTGTTGGGCATCAATCACCGAATTCATATTATCGATGAGCAGTAGCAAAGATTTGGTTTCTGCGCTTATATTCTCTATTGGAATTAAAACAGACTGCTCATCCTGGGCTGTACTGTCCTTTGACATTAAACCCTGAGCATGAGCAAATATGGACAAGGCCAACAAAAAATTTATCAATCCCAGCCGTATGGTCACAGGATTATAACCGAAGTGATTGCTATTGTAAGTTGAAAACATGAGTGAAGTTATTCATTTGTAACTATAAATTATTAAAAAGGACTTTTCACCATTAAACCTTTCTTTTCCACAAGCCTCTAA
>JBGSYX010000118.1:0-12774 GCA_041750735.1 Cyclobacteriaceae bacterium | reverse complement strand
TCATTGCTATTTTTCTTTGTATATCTTCCTTCTACTACTAATCATGGAGAGGCCATAACCATGCCTAATCTTGAAGGTATGCCTCTGGATGACATGGAAGACTTTCTTAAAAAACGACACCTCAATTATGAAGTTACAGATAGCGGATATTCAGCGCAGTATGAGCCACTCGCCATTTTGAAGCAATATCCGCTGCAGGGCGAAAAGGTGAAGGAGGGAAGGAAGGTTTATCTGACCATAAAAGCAAGAGAACCCCAGACGGTAAACATGCCAAATCTGATCGATGGTTCGCTAAAAAACGCCGAATTGGTACTTCGCAGTTACGGTCTGCATCGCGGGAAAATCACCTACCGGCCGGACATGGGTGTGAATGTGATCCTCGAGCAGTGGGTTGACGGCCAAAAAATAAACCCGGGCGAGAAAGTTCAGAAAGGTTCTTTCATCGATCTCATTGTTGGCGACGGACTCGGCCAACAGGTTTTTGCCATACCGAGATTCATCGGGTTGCCACTTGATGAGGCGAATTTTTCTATCCGCGCCAGCGGGTTAAATATCGGAAGTGTCATTATCAGGGTTGTAGATGAGGATTTAACGCGCCAGATCAATGAATTGTCGGCCGATCTGGAAATCGATTCTGTCTCCATTATTCAGTCTGGCTTTGTATTCAATCAATCGCCAATGGTTGGTGAAGAAGTGCGCCTTGGCGAGCAGGTTGACCTTTGGGTAGTGAGCCTCACCGAAGAAGACAGCCTGGATGTTCTTCTGAACTGGGTAAACAGAAGCGCTCAGGAAACCAAAACAGTGGAATGAGAATTCTAAAGTTATTCTTCCTCCTTGTCATATTAATCCCGGCTTATTCAGAACAGCTATTCGCACAGGTCATTTTCAAATCTATTGAATACTCCAATTCAACAAAAAACAGCCTTCGGACCACAGGCTCAGAAAGGGACAGCACGAAGATAACGCTTCCTTTTTGGGATGATTTTTCACGATCGACTTTCCATCCGGATTCGGGATTGTGGTTTTTGGATGAGGGTACTGCCTCTATTTCCCAAAGTCTTGGCATAAATCCTCCGACAGTTAATGTCGCAGCATTTGATGGATGGAATTCAAAAGGTACGCCGTACAGTACGCTCCCTGAGGAGATTGGTCAGGCCGATAGTCTTGTCAGCCGGTTTATCGACCTGGGCTCCATCAATCCGCAAGTATGGCCCACCTTATATATCAGTTTCTTTTGGCAAAAACGCGGACAAGGTGAAATCCCTGACCTGGAAGACTCCATCCGTCTGCAGGTGATGACTTCGGAAAAAACATGGCGGACAGTTTGGTCAAAAACCGGCGAGAACCTTGAGGAAACCAATACGTTTTACTTTGAAATCATCCAACTTCCGGATCCACTATTCTTTCATGATTATTTTCAGTTCCGATTTCAGGCATTTGGCCGTCGCTCCGGCGGATATGACACATGGAACATCGATTACGTGTATTTAAACATTGACCGCACGCCCATGGATAATTCATTCGAAGACAGGGCGTTGGTTTCAACCCCTTCGTCCTGGCTCACTACGTTTTCTGCCATGCCTTACGACCATTTCATCCTGGGATTGGAACAAAATCTGCAACCAACTTCCGTGCAGGTAAATAACCTTGACATGCAGGTGCAACCCATAGAGTATTATGCACAAATACGCGATACGACAAGAATCTACGATGAAATGAATCAGGGAACACCCGTAAACCTGGCCCCAAAAACGATATCTACATTGACATCACAGCCTGTGAATCCCGCTGCGTTTGATCCGTCCGCCGATACCATTTCACTCCTTCTGGAGACAAAATTTTTCATCAATTCCGGTGATTCGTCCAACTGGCTGGGCAAATTCGATTACAGAACCAACGACACCACCCGTAGTGCAGTGCTCCTGGACAATGTGCTTGCCTATGATGACGGATCAGCCGAGTGGGCGGCGGGATTATCGCAGAGCTCAGCCATGGTGGCAAATCGATTTATCATGTCAAAACCTGATGTCATCACAGCAGTTAAGTTTTATTTTCCTGAATTTGCTCCAAGTTCTGTCGGTAAGACTTTTAACCTCATTATTTGGGAAGATATTTATAAAGGGCGCGAAGGGCGCCTGCTCACCGAGCAGCACGTGGTGCAGCGATCGCAGGAAATAAACGAATACGTCACCTACAATCTTGGTAGGCCCGTTGCAGCGATAGACACTTTTTATGTGGGATATGAGCAAACCATTTCAGATTTTTTCCCGCTGGGTCTTGATAAGGACGGGTTGAGCCATTCCGGGAATGTATTTATCAACCTTGACGGGGTATGGGAATTGGGTGATCAGATCGAAGGGAACCTCATGATCCGGCCGGTGTTTGGATTCAAAAAAGCCGTGGGATTAGAAGACGATGTCTTTCGTGGGCTTGCACTTTATCCTAATCCTAATAATGGGATTTTCAATATAGGTGGGGAATTTGAAAAAGCATGGGTCATAAATCCATTGGGAATCCGGATGGGTGAGTTCATTCCGCGGGGAGACGTTACGGAGCTTAAGCTCCAAAATGCGGCTCCGGGTATTTACCTCTTAAAGGTGCTACGCCAGGGCAAGTATAAGACCTATAAATTTGTAATTGAGTAATAATCATTTTTACTTTGCGCCATAATTAACGTCGCAAATCTTTCGAATTATTTTTAAGCCGAATAGTTCATTTTCTGCATAACTGACATATAATTTTTCACAAATTCACATAGCATGGGACCTATTGTACCTGGAATTACAGCAGTTGGGGGATATCTTCCTGAATACATACTTACCAATCAGGAACTTGAAAAAATGGTAGACACCGACGATGAATGGATAACCAGTCGTACGGGTATAAAGGAGAGAAGAATACTCAAAGGTGAAAAACAGGGAACCTCTGTCATGGCGGTTGAGGTGCTAAAGCAATTGCTCCTGAAAAGTAATACAGATCCCAAGGACCTCGACGGTGTCATTGTAGCTACCATCACTCCGGATTTCTTTTTCCCAACAACGGCAAACCTGATAGCTACCGAAGCCGGTGCTGTGAATGCCTTCAGCTTTGATATGGCCGCTGCATGCTCAGGATTTATCTATGCGCTAGAAACAGGAGCCAATTTTATCCGATCGGGCCGGTATAAAAAAATAGCGGTTATCGGCGCAGATAAGATGTCGTCGATTACCAATTACAAGGACCGCAATTCCTGCATTCTATTTGGAGATGCTGCAGCCGGTGTAATGCTCGAGCCAAACAGTGAAGGATTGGGTATTTACGATTCCATTTTGCGGAGCGACGCAGTGGGTAAAGAACTCATCTATCTGAAAGGTGGAGGATCGGTGAATCCACCTACCCATGAATCTATTGATGCCGGACTTCATAACTTCTATCAGGATGGTAAAAGCGTATTCAAATATGCCGTGACATCCATGGCCGATGTTGCCGCAGAAATTATGGTAAGAAACAACCTTACTGGTGATGACATTGCCTTCCTTGTGCCTCATCAGGCGAACAAGCGCATCATTGACGCTACTGCAAACCGTATGGGTGTTGGTCCTGAAAAAGTAATGCTGAATATCCAGAAGTATGGCAATACTACTGCAGCTACCATCCCACTCTGTCTGTATGATTATGAAAGCCAACTCAAGAAAGGCGATAACCTCGTCCTGGCAGCATTTGGCGGTGGGTTCACCTGGGGTTCTGTATATCTGAAGTGGGCCTACTAACGGCTATTGCGAAGAAATTCCTCAATATTTTTATACACAATATCCATAAGGCGCGTCCTGGCTTCCAGGCTTGCCCAGGCATTGTGCGGACTTAAGACAATCTTTTCGGGTCTTTTCAGATGAGTAAGCGGATTTTTGGCTGAAATAGGCTCCGTAGAAAACACATCCATGCAGGCACCGGCAATGACATCATCATTGAGTGCTGAAGCAAGGTCTTCCTCATTGACAATGCCACCTCTGCCGACATTGATGAGAATTGATGATTTCTTCATGGTTTGCAGGGCATTTTGCGAAATCAGGTTTTTTGTATTGTCATTCAGGGGGGCATGTATGCTAATAACGTCGGAGTTCTTTAGTAAATCATTCAGGGAAACTGATTCATATTCCTGATTAATATTCTTTCCTGTAGTCGAGTAATAGATAACACTTGCGCCAAAGGCCGCGGCCACTTTTGCAACCGATTTTCCAATATTGCCCAAACCAATAATTCCATAAACTTTACCTGATAATTCGGTGATCACAGGTCCATAGTGAGTGAATATATCGCTTTTCGCATAACTACCATTTTTCACGTATCGATCATAATAGTCCAGGCGGTTGAGAAGGGAAAAGAGCATGGCGAAGGTATGTTGTGTGACACTTTCGGTGCTGTAGCCAACGGCGTTTTTGACGGCAATGCCGCGACTGGCTGCTGCCATGAGGTCAACATTATTCATACCTGTGGCGCTGACACATATAAGCTTGAGTGCCGGACAGGCGGCCATCACCTCCTCACTTATCAACACCTTATTGGTGACGATCACGGAAGCATCCGCGATGTGACTGATCGTTTGGTGAGGCGCTGTTGTTTCATAATATGAAACATTCCCCAAGGCTGAAAATTTGCCAAGGTTTGGCACATCGCCCAGAGTTTTAGTATCCAGAAATACAATTTTCATTGTCGATTAAGTATAGGTTTCCCGCCTGGAGATTGATTAAATTCCAAACCGACAAGATAGGCAAATACGCGAAATTTAGTTCTTCTTTTTAGCGTTGGGATATTGATGATTCCCATATTGAACTGAATTGTAATATTTCAGTTTTTTCTTGCCCTCATAGCTATTAAATGAATATTTCGGCGAACAGGCCGAGGCAGCAATTAATACTGCAACTAAGAAACACAGTGCTTTTTTCATCCGAATTGTTGTTTCAAAAAAACAGGCTCAACACAAATGATGATCATTCCAGTAACACCTGGCGATATATCATGAGGATTCAGCAAATTTCCATGTTAAAATTAATGGATCATCGGTTCACGTGATGTGCAAATTCGGGGCTGATGTTATCCGTGTGGTATTTGCCATGAACAAGCACATTTTCGCCTCCCTGTGACTGTTCTGAATCTGTTTTCAAAACAATTGGTAACCATATTTAATTATTATAATCAGTCGGTATTTCTGAGCAATAATTCCGTCTCAACCTTTATCTTTAATTTACCATAATTAGCAACTTCGTGCGGATTCTCATTTTCATGGCTTTTATACAATACGGGACCATGCTACACGCTCAGGAATCAGAGGAAATCTCTGCCGACAGCATGGATGTGATGTCGAAAAAAATTGAAGTGGGAATTGTTCCTTCGTATTCGGTGAGCCAACTCAAAGGTTCCATACTTTCCTTTGCAGGCATTGGAGTTAATGTGCAATTTGATCAAAGGCTGGATGCAAGAATTTTTGTCTCGTTCAATATTGACAATTATTCCCAGGAATTACTATTTCCGTCCGAGCACTCCTACCACCAGTCCACCGCGGGTATCGATGTATCCTGGACATTTCTCAGAAAATCGCTAAGTCCGGTTGCCGGAGCTATGGTCAGCTATTCCAAAATATCCTGGAACCCCATGGATCCTGAAGGGGAACAGTTTTATAATTGCTTGTTGTTGGCGAGTCCTTATATTGGAGGAAACTGGAATTTTTCAGATAAAATCCAGTTCCAGGCACGTGGAGGATATAATTTCTCCGGTAATATGGAATTGATCGGTTTTGAGCAGGGTGACTTTGATAGCTTCTATCTGGAAACGCTTATCGTTATAAAACTCGCTGAACTTTAATCCATGATTAAGATCCGACACATCTTCATCTTTTTTGTCTTAGTTGCGCTAGGCTGTTCGGAGCCTAATCCTGGTCCTGAAGGCTTTCTCCCATACAGTGTTCCCAGCTACAATGGTATGCACGAAGGTCAGCTTCGGGAATTGGACCAAGTAATTGAAGATCAGGTTTATGGTGATATTCATAGCGTCATCATACTTCGCTATGGCAAAATCATTTTTGAAAAATATTACAGCACGTATGGCCGATACGATCTTCATCCGTTGGGCGATGCAACACAAAGTGTCACATCCACGCTATTTGGCGTAGCTTTGAAACAAGGCCTAATCAACAGTCTGAATGGTGCCATCATTGATTATTTCCCCCAATACCCTGAGTATTTTGATGATATCCCTCAAAAGGACAAGATTGCCTTGAGGCATTTGCTTTCGCATACCTCCGGGCTATGGTGGGACGAATGGGATACGCCTTATGAGAGCCCGGAAAACGATGCAAACGCCATGTCACGGAGCGACGACTGGGTAAAATACACACTGGCCAAACCCATGATTCAGGAACCGGGAACCTTCTTCAACTTCAATAGTGGAAATGCGATTTTATTAGCTCCGATTCTCCATAGTGCTACAGGCGTTGACGTTGAGAGCTATGCCAGTCAGAATCTGTTTGAAAAAATCGGTATTGATGATTGGGAGTGGGAAAAAATTCCTGGAGGTGAAGTGAATACAGCCTGGGGACTTCATCTGAGTCCTATGGATTTTGCGCGAATTGGATATCTGTATCTGAATAATGGAGTGTGGAAAAGTGATTCGGTTTTTCAGGAAAACTGGTCACAAAGAGTCACCTTCAGGAGGGCATTTGTAACGGGATATTACAATTATGGGCTGCACTGGTGGACATTCAACAACCAGGCCGACGCAGTGGCGACGCTCTACACCAACGATGTTTTCTTTGCCTGGGGCAATTCAGGTCAACATCTGTTTATCTCACCACATCTGCAACTGGTAGTTACTGTGAGTGCGGGAACGCTTACCAATGAGCACTCAGTGGTGGACATGATGCGCGAATATATTTTTCCGGCGGTAATTGATAATTAGACGCTTAAGTCGGGCGAAGCAAATGTGTGCATCATATTATAAAAATGATTTCGTTAAAATGGAATAATGAATCGTCATTATTTCATTTTATCATTAAATTTCCAGACACGCCCAATGTGTGAGCAAAGCAGAAACAAATATGAAAACCCTTAGTAAAACAGCTGTCGCTCTAGTTTTTCTTACAACCATATCGTGCAGCCCAAAATTTGTAGTACAGACCGAAACGCCCTCATCGGGTAACTTCGCCTCCTACCAGGCATTTAAATTTTACAATCCTGCCAACATGCCGGCATCCAACTTTTCTTTTAATGAAGAGGACAAAAAAACCATCTTCGATGCCGTGGCAGAAGAGATGAAAAACCGCGGCTATGTGAGTCGTCAGGAGGCTGAAATCATGATCAAAGTGCAGGGCGGAACGAGCAGCACTTCGGAAATCAGGAATGATAATTTCGGGTATCCATACGATTACCCCTATTACAATGGCAGATATTATGATTATGGAAGGTATCCGGATTCTTACAACCGCCAGAGAGATGAATCCAAAAAAGAAACGACCATCATCATCGATATCATCGATATAAAAACCGACAAGATCGTATGGCAAGGCGTTGGCATTGGACAAGCCTCCAAAAAGGAATCATTTTCAGGTCAGACGCTGACGGATGCTATCACCAATATTTTTTTGCAATACCCGCACATGGCAGTGAAGTAAGAAGTCGCTCCATAAAAAAGAGGTCCCTTTCGGAACCTCTTGTATTAGCATTGCTATCGCAAATTATAATGTCAGCTCACCCCACCCCTGTCGGTAGGTGCGTTTGATAAATGCATTAGCCGGTTCGAAATTGGTGACTTTCATGTTTTCTCCATCCCATTTGTAGGAGATGTAGCGTCCCGGGTATTTAAATCCTGACATTTCACCATAGACAGGATCTACCCGTGTCACTTTTTCGCGAAGGTTGAAGGAGCGAATCAACAAATTTCCCATGAGTACGGTCTCTGTGAGAGGACCAGCATAGCCTTCGAAGGGAGATGAAACTTCCATATTACCATAACCGGCAATACAGGCATCGACCCACTGCCACCAATGGCCGTCCATGTCGCCCTCTACACGCAGGTATTTCTTCGGAACCTTCATCACATCATTAAGCGATAGCGGTAGCAGGATCGGATTGCGTCCTCCCCAACCGCAGGCAGCTTTGCCCTTTGTTCCAATAAAAAGCGTGGCCCCTTCATAATCATTCAGTCCCGGCCAGTCTCCAAGAATGTCATTCATATTGGCATTGCCATCCAGTTCGATGGGTCTTTCCGGAGTAATGCCACCATCCATCCAGTACAGGTCGAGTGGCTTTCCGCTTTTTTGGGTGTAGGTAAATTTAATAGAACAGGAGGCGGGGATGCTTTCCGGAGTGATGGATTCTGAGAAAATACCATCATAAACAGTAGTGGCACTCCCAGACACTTCGTGGGGATAACCGAGTCCGAGCAGTTTGAACGGAGGTCCCATAATGTGGCAACCCATATCGCCAAGAGCGCCGGTGCCATAACGCCACCAGCCTCTCCAGTTGAACGGCACCAGGTTTTCGAAGTATTCCGTGTTTTCTGCCGTACCCTGCCAGAGGTCCCATTTAAGTTCCTTTGGAACCTTAGCAAATTTGGTTGGCCATGCAATCCCTTGCGGCCATACCGGGCGGTCCGTCCAGCAATATACTTTCTCGATGTCGCCAAGTATCCCTGCCTCTATCCATTCCCTGAGTGTAAACATGCCGTCGCACGATGCACCCTGGTCGCCCATTTGGGTCACCACCTTGAACTTTTTTGCGGCCTCGGTGAGAATGCGTGTTTCATAAATATCATGAGTCAATGGCTTCTGAAGATAAAGATGCTTTTTCAGCTTCATAGCAGCAAGGCCAACCATTGCGTGATTGTGATCTGGTATTGCAACTGACACCGCGTCAAAGTTTTTACTTTCCTTTTCAAACATTTCTCGCCAGTCATAAAAAAATTTCGCCTGGGGAAACTGCTTAATCCGGGGAGCCGCCATGCGGTCATCGACATCGCAAAGATGGGAAACCACGGCATTTTTCTTCGGGGCATTGGCATAATGTTGTATATCGTTTTCGCCTTCCCCGCCACAGCCAACGGCGGCGATATATAGCTTATCACTGGGAGCTACGTGGCCAAGTCCGCTGACGGTATGGCTTGGGACTATTGAAAATATAGCTGCTCCAGTCGAAGCAACTTTGACAAAATCCCGTCGGGTAAGTGTTGATGAGTTTGAAGCTGACGATCTTTTCATGAGTATAAGGTCTGTAGATTCATCGAAAAAGCATCATTTAACCAGTGGCTTCATAGAAACCTCTTTAAAGAAAACGACATCGTGCTCGCCGTGGTTTTGCATACCGATATATCCGAATTCCGGGCGTTTTCCAGGGAATGGTTCGAAATCAAACTTGCGCTCCGGTACAGGATCACCTTCTTTATAATCAGTCACCTTAACACCGTTGAGCATCACGATGGTTCGGTCCCCATCGAGGGTGATCTCGAAGGTATTCCACTCCGGCCCGGGTTTCCATGCTGTGGCCAGTGGCTTGGTGAAGGCATATAACATCCCGGTGGAGTGGTATTCATCTTCATCAGAAAGTTCCGGATGATTATCGATCTGCACCTCATATCCATAAAAGACAGGCATCCATGCTTCCTTGGGTTCTATGGGTATTCTAATGAAAAAACCCGCGTTGCTGTTTTCCTTCTCCATACGCCAGACAACCCGAATTGTGCAATTTCCAAATCTGGCCCCATCCCAGTATAGTAAGCCCATCCCGCCATGAGTCTGAATAATACCGTCTTCCACAGTCATATAGCCATCGCCGACGTGTTTCCAGCCTGAAAGATCTTTTCCATTGAATAGCGGAATCCAACCTTCCGTACTTGAATTTGCCTGCTTTTCCTTTTTCTCGTTTCCATATCCAGCGAGTGTGGTGAGCGAAAATAATAGTGCGAGGCTTAGCAAGCCGATCGCTTTCATTGGTTTATTGATATACATACTATTTGATTTATGGGTTTGTAAAAAAATAATTCAACATTCATTCATGCCATGAATAGTTCAGGTTTGTGGTAAGCGGGATCTAAAATTAAAACGCCATCATCCCCCGAAAACATAAGACATTTTAAATAATTCATGCAGCTACAATTTATCTATTATTGGCCTTAACTACAGGGAAAAGGATGGATAATTTTCACATAAGCAGATAGCCATAAAGCGGGTAATCCATGTATTTGAATTACTGTTACGTTTACTATTCAACTATTTTAGAATCCATGAGAATTTCATTATTAATATGCCTCGTCACTCTGGCGATATCTTGTCAGCAACCTGAGCGAATTGTCATTATTGGTATGTGCTCCGACGTGCATTTGCCTACGATGCACGATTCGGAACACCGGATTTCCAGCTTCATCGATAGTATGAATATTGCTAAGCCGGATTTTATCATTGAACTCGGTGATTTTGGAACACCTGATCCAAAGTATGCCGCTTATTTCGACAAGTGGAATTCATTCGCGGGACCAAAATACCACGTCATTGGAAATCATGAAATGGATGGTGGCACTTCGCGGGAAAAGGCGATTGAATACCGCGGGATGGATCGGGCATATTATACCTTTCAACAAAATGGCTTTCTTTTCATTGTACTGGATGCAAACGATAAGAAAGATCCGTCGCAGAAAGGATATTCATCGTATATCGGTCCTGAACAAGTTGCATGGTTAAAAAGTGAATTGGAAAAGGCGACACTGCCCGTCGTCATTTTCTCGCACCAGGGAATCGGCAGCGATCCCGGAAACCCTAACGAGCGCTATTCGATCGATAATGCTGATGAAGTCAGGGCCATTTTTGAGACGCACAATAGTGCGAAAACCCCAGCCAGAATCATCGCCTGCTTCAACGGACATACGCACCACGACTCTGCCGAAAACATAGGTGGAATATGGTATATTACTATAAATTCCATGGCGTATAAATGGCTGGGTGAAGAGTATGCACAGATCCGATACAGCGATGAAGTGGATAGTCTGTATAGATGGATCAAATACACAGCCCCCTATAAGGACCCATTGTACACCGTAGTTGAAATCTCAACGAAAGGTTATATCAAAATCGCTGGAAAATATTCGGAATGGGTTGGTCCATCGCCCTGGGAGTGCGGCTATCCTGAACATTTGAAGGAATTTGTGAAGCCACAGATTACTGAGCGATTACTGGAGTTTTAATTACTTGCCGGCCCTGGTGTGGATTTGAGGAAATCACGGGAAGGACTATGTATTCCGGATGGAAATTTCTTTTTCAATATCCATTGGTTAAATTCACTTCCCATGACTAACCAACTACTTTTAACATGTAATCCGGATGTTTTTTCAGCAAATTTTCTTTCGCCCTGTTAGCGTTTTCGTAGCCTTCATCGCCATTTATGCCAGTTGCACATCCAGGCAGACGGATCTTAGTATTACCATGCCAGGAGATTCCGTCACCATTTCAGGTGAATTGACAAAACTCTTCGACCTTAGCTTACTTTCCTTTTACGAATCAACCGCACAGAGTTACCAAATCTCGTCCTTCGACTCCACTGGGGGCAATAACGACGGGTTCAATGGTACCTATTCGTTTTTAATGCGAAATCCAGATAGTACCCTGGTGATTTTTAATGCTGAGGGGCCAGGTGTCATTCACCGAATCTGGACGCCAACCCCTACGGAAGACACCCTTGATTTCTACATCGATGACCCGGAGAAGATTTCTTTTTCCATTAGATATATCGATTTGTTCTCTGGCCAGGTGCACCCGTTTATAGCTCCTTTATGTGGCAATGAACTTGGCGGTTATTACTGCTACTTCCCCATTCCCTATCAGAAAAGTTGCCGGATCATAAGCCATGCGAAAAAGTTACAGTTTCATCAGATACAGTATAAGCGCTATCCGACTGAAACATCTGTCAAAAGATTCAGTTTACCATTGTCATCTGAAGAGTCAACCACCCTTGAGACCGTTAAAACCAGGTGGGGTAACAACAATTTGACCATTTCCGGTGATTATCAGGTAAACAGCATCCAATCCGTTTCCGGTACATTCACTGTTTCACCCGGTGAAAGCAAGACATTTTTTGAACAGAATAAGGGTGGAAGGATCGTGGGAATTGAGCTGAAGCCATCCGAAGCATTCGGTGGCCTGCACAAACAGTTAGACCTGCAAATCCGGTGGGATGATGAAGAAAAGCTGGCAATTGATATATCGGGAGCAGATTTTTTTGGTTATGCATTTGGGGAGCCGTCGATGCGGAGTTACCCTATCGGAAGCCGGGGAACAACAAATTATTGCTATTTCCCCATGCCCTTCGACAGTAAGGCACAGATGTCGCTTGTTTACCGGGAAATGGATACGCTTCAGACTCCCTGTCAGATAGAATACACCATTTTTTATGCTGAAACGCCCAGAAATCCAGTGTTGGAAGGGAAATTTTACGCTGCATGGAAAAGAGACATAAATCCACCGGCCGGGCAACCTCATTATTTCCTGGAAAAACATGGCAAAGGCCACCTTGTGGGTACTATTCTCCAGGCCCAGGGATTGAAAGCCGGCATGACCCTTTTCTTTGAAGGAGATGATTCAACGGCAGTAGATGGTAAAAATATCATTCATGGCACAGGTTCAGAAGATTATTTCAACGGAGGATGGTATGCTTTCTTAGACCGCTGGGATACCAAAATGAGTCTGCCCCTGCATGGATCGCTGGATTACTCATTGGCTATGAGCAGGACAGGTGGTTACCGAATTTACCTTACTGATAA
>JBGSYX010000117.1:0-5363 GCA_041750735.1 Cyclobacteriaceae bacterium | reverse complement strand
CAGCTACCTTGGAAATATACGCAAGGCTTCCTATTGCGAATCGTTGGTGCACATAGCATACAGAATGGAAACACCAATTCAATTACATTTTGCAGAAAAAACGATAAATGAAACACTTAAGTGGGCGAATAAGATGAATATTCAACTTGTTAAGATTGAACCAGTAGTTCCCTTCGTCTTAACTGATAAAGAAATGTATTTGTGGTTATTCATGGATACAGATGAACGAATAATTGAATACGAACGATCTGGAACAATAGAACAAATCAAGAAGCGCATATTAGAAAACCTTGCAGAACATGGTTACCAGAATGATTATCTGAATAAAGTGTTTTTTAAGATCGACTCTCATCAAAATGTAGTTGAGAACTTTGAAGGCAGCTACTTTTACAGACTTAGATAATTATGTTCCAAGATTACTAACAAATCACATTCGAACTGTGGTCAATGGTGAAAGGAGTAAAATTCGAACGGAAGTTGGCATATGAAACAGCTTTGAATTCCTAATCACGGGATTTGAAATCCTTGCTCGGAAGTCCTGAGTCTTAGCGTAGCCCCACCTTCCCCCTTCTCCGCTTCTCCACTTCAATTTTCCCTCTGTTCTCCCGCCGCCCCGGTTTGGTGTCCCCACGAAACGGTGTTTTCTCCCCTTGTTATTCTCCCCTCCCATAATTTGGAGATTTGCCCTTTCTGCTATAGCTTAGTATCAAACACTACTAGCTTTTTTTTCAATGAGAATAGACCAAAACCCAAAAAAATACAGCCGCCAGATAGATTAGAAATATACGCAATGCGTATAGCCATTCGGTTGTGTACAATTATTATTAAAAATTCGACAACATGGGTGAGGAACCAAAACTAAGTACAAATGTTTTAAGGATCGTTGAGTCTGCTATCATTTCCGCAGCAGCTTCCTTCCCAATTGCGGCTAGTATTGCAACAGGTTGGGCAGAATACAAAAATCACAAACAAGCTCAGCATATTGAATCAATTATATCCGACTATGCTAGACGAATGGAAAAATTAACTGATAGAGTTGATCAGACATTTCTTCGATCAGAAGAAGCAAAGCGACTAATTGAAAGAACGTCAATTATTGGTAAGGATGAAATAAGAAAAGAGAAAAGGGAAATGCTTTCGGAATTTTTAGCAAACGCCTCAACGAATAAATTATCCGGGGATTCGGAAAAGGATATGGTATTGGATACTATTGATAGAATAAGTCCGATCCAATGCACTTTACTAAAATCAATTACGGAGTTAATTGTGCTGCAGTGGGGCAAAAGCAATGTGAAAATGGGAAGTGATTATAATCCTAGCGCTGAGAAGAAAGTAACATTTGGTTACATAATTGAATCAAGTTTGGTTGCAATGAATGGCAATCATTCCACGACAGAAAATATCGAGGCCAGTTTGGACTATATGGTTTCTATCGGTGTTATTGAGGTTCATAGTGCTAGAGGGTGGACGACTGTTGGAGGTAAAACTGGTATAAGAGGGTACAGACCGACAAAATTAGGTCTAAAAGTACTGGAGTATCTAGGTATTTCCGTTGACGGTATGAGAGAGATAAAAGAACTGATTGATAAGAATTATGGAAAGTAACTGTTCATAGTTAAGGCAATTACAAATGGCTGAGTGAAGTGTATTTATAAAGTTTTATCTTCGCTTTTACCTTTGGTCACGGTGGACAAATACCTTTCAAAAGCCAGACACTGCAAATAGCCAACCGTTGAAGTGAGTTAAAAGAAACATAAAACTATAATGACCAAAATACAAATCATAGAAACAGTTAT
This sequence comes from Cyclobacteriaceae bacterium, assembly GCA_041750735.1. Classification (GTDB taxonomy): domain Bacteria; phylum Bacteroidota; class Bacteroidia; order Cytophagales; family Cyclobacteriaceae; genus JAAUQL01. The sequence continues at coordinate 3,567 of JBGSYX010000117.1, read as the reverse complement.
TGCCTTTACGGTGTACGTGATCATAAAAATATTGATTCACCGATATATTGACAGGATTGTTTCGAGCAATGTGTCGGCAAAAAAAAGGAGTAAGATTGTTAAAAAGGCAATCAATTTAATAGTGTTATCTATTTTCTTGATAGTGCTTTTTTCAATTTTTGGGGTCAATCAGTCTGAACTAGCCGTTTTTATTGGTTCGGTCTTAACCGTTATGGGGATAGCTTTATTTGCTCAATGGTCCATTTTATCAAATATTACATCAGGGGTTATTATCTTCTTGAATCATTCGGCAAAATTAGATGACATAATTACTATTGTAGACAAAGACTACGAAATAGAAGGAAGAATAAGCGATATTGGTCTTTTTTTTGTTATTCTAAAGACAGCAGACAATGAACAAATAGACATACCGAACAGCGTTTTTTTAAATAAAATGATTAAAAAGAAAATAGATATATAAACTATTTTATTTAATACCCCCCTCAATGAATAATAAGGATTGCGATGAAGGACACCCGCTATTCGACATTTGAAATGTCGAAGTCCTAAACATAGGATTTGAAATCCTTGCTCGGCTGTCCGGTGTCTTAGCGTAGCGAGGCCCCACTTTCCACTTTCCCGTATCCCCACTTTCCCGCATCCCGCTTCTCCCGTTATTCTCCCCTCCCAAAATTTGGAGAATTGTCCTTTCTGCGATAGCTTAGTACCAAAGGCCACCAGGCCACATTTTTTCGATGAGAATAGAGCAAAACCCCGAAAAGTCGCTCTCAGACACAATGGAAGTAGTTGCAATAACTCGTATTGCATCTCGTCGCGAACTATAAAAGAAGACCGAATTAAATTATCCTGCAAAGTCAACAGAATATGATCATCAGAAGAGAATTGGAATCCGATTTCAGAAAAGTCGAAGAATTGACAAGAGAAGCTTTCTGGAATCTTTACTTTCCCGGTTGTGACGAACATTATCTCGTTCACATTCTTCGCGCTCATTATGATTTCATCCAGGAATTAGATTTCGTTGCAGAAGTGGATAACCAGGTTGTCGGAAGCATCATGTACTCAAGATCATTTGTAAAAGTAGATACTGGCGAATTAATTAATACCGCTACTTTTGGTCCTGTTTGTGTTCATCCTTCGTATCAGGGCAAGGGTATTGGATCGGCGTTGATTAATCATACCAAAGAAATTGCCAGGAAAATGGGATTTAAGGCCATAATAATTCTGGGGAATCCTGACAATTATTGTAAACATGGATTTAAAAACACAGTCGATTTTTCAATTGCAAATTCAGAAGGTAAATACCCGGCCGGTCAACTTGTTTTAGAATTGGAAAATGATGTCTTTAAAGGAAAAAACGGGACCTTTGTTTATAGTGATGCCTTCAATCTCGATCCGGAAAAAGTAAGTGAATTTGACAAATCCTTTCCCTATAAGGAGAAGCTTTGGCAGCCGTCGCAGGAAGTTTTATCCATCGCCGTGCGTTCCTATTTAGAAAAGCCGGCATGAGAATAAAAAGGCTTTGGAAGTTGAATAAACAATCGGGTAAAAACACCAATGAACGCAGATATACAAGTATACAACAGTCAGGCATCAGGTGATAAACTAATTTGCGATTTACTGGCCAATAAAATCGACAGCGAACTGCATGATGCCGAAAGCAAAATCTGGCATGCACACCCGGTTTGGTTCCTGGACGGTAATCCTATTGTGGGTTACAGCAGACAGAAAGCAGGCTTGCGATTGATGTTTTGGAGTGGCGCGAGTTTTAATGAAGAAAAGTTAAATGTGGTAGGCAAAAAATTCAAAGACGCCTCTGTTTTCTATACCGCAATGGAACAAATTAATACAGAAGACCTGGAGCGTTGGCTGAAAAAAGCACGGGAAATACAGTGGGATTATAAAAACATTGTAAAAAGAAAAGGACTTTTACAATTGAAATAGTAGATGAGTTAATTAGTTATCAATAGATTATGAATAATTCCGGTACAACCAGTCAGCGCGTTGCAAAAATGACCTTCGCTTCCGTTTATCCGATGTATGTGGCGAAGGTGGAAAAGAAAGGCAAGACAAAGGATGAATTGCACCAGGTCATAGAATGGCTCACCGGCTACAATCACCAGAAATTGCAGGACTTAATGGATAAAAAGGCAACTTTTGAAACCTTCTTTCATGAGGCGGCAATTAATCCCAACGCACGGCTCATCACCGGACTGATATGTGGTTATCGTGTGGAAGAAATTGAAGACCCTTTCATGCAGCAAGTCAGGTATTTGGATAAGTTGGTTGACGAATTAGCCAAGGGTCGTAAAATGGACAAGATTTTACGCGTCCCGTAGTTTTTCTCACGTCTCACTACTTTCATCAATCTCTATCAATCTAATTCAATCTCTATCAATCTCCATCATTCTCCCGTCAATCTCCCATCAATCTCCCCGCAATTCATTAGTTTTACGAATAAAAACCTATGAGATCTATCAATAATAAAACCGCCCTCATCACAGGAGGAACCAAAGGAATCGGATATGGTATCGCCGCTGCTATGTTGCAGGAAGGAATGAATGTGGCTATAACAGGCAGGACAGAGTCAAGCGTAAAAAGCGCTGTAACATCATTAAAAAAAGAGGGTAAAGGCGATGTTCTTGGTCTCGTTTCTGATGTGCGTGATGCTGCTTCGCAAGTAAATGCCGTAAAATCCATCATCGCCAAATGGGGCAAACTCGACGTGCTTATTGCCAACGCCGGTCTTGGGTATTTTGCCAATATTAAGGACATGACCCACGAGCAGTGGCATGAAACCATCGACGTGAACCTGACGGGCGTGTTCAACAGCGTGAAGGCCTGTATCGATGAACTAAAAAAGACCGAGGGCTACATCATCACCATTTCCAGTCTCGCCGGAACGAACTTCTTTGCCACAGCGTCAGCCTACAATGCTTCCAAGTTTGGCCTGGTGGGTTTCTCACAGGCTATCATGCTCGACCTGCGCAGCGAGGGTATTAAAGTAAGTACCATCATGCCCGGCTCAGTAGCCACGGAGTTTGGCAGGATGAGTCCCGAGGAGGACGATTCATGGAAAATCCAGGTTGAAGATATCGGACAACTCGTTGTAGATGTGTTAAAGCTCGACCCGAGGACATTGCCTTCGAAAATCGAAGTGCGCCCCAGCCGACCGAAATAAGTCTGGAATACCGCCCTTGCATTTAATCCTTGGACAAATTAATGGACGTCATTGCGAACGAAGCGATAGCGAAGTGTGGCAATCTGTCGAATTTTCACGAATTGAATGGCAGATTGCCGCGGCCTGATAGCTATCGATGACGTGTTTGATTACAAGCAAACAGAAACATAAAATATGTCAAAAATCCCCGGACCAGCCTGTCCTGAACTTGATTCAGGGTTCCGGGGTCTGCACGAGTTTTGCAATTTCTGTCCCGTCCTGAAATAGGTTGACTCGAAATTGTTTACAATTAATTTCATGTCAATTTATTATTTTATTCCCTTTATTTTCAATTTTACAATGCCACGATGAAGCGGAGGCAAGCTCTGCTGGGGAGCAACTTGCCAAGG
>JBGSYX010000116.1:0-11605 GCA_041750735.1 Cyclobacteriaceae bacterium | reverse complement strand
TGCGAAGGAGAGCAAGACAACTCGTTGGTCGGTTTTCCATGTTAATAGAGTTAAAGTGTGTACTTTAAATCTACCAACTGTTTCACCTCCCTGCCCCAAAATAACGGTTTAGTTCAACTGACTAATAAACCAATTTTATGCCTTTTATTAACCTGGAAGACCATCTACCCGGAATCACCGGGCTACTAGAATATCGCAAAGATACAGCGGAACCGATCCGTGAACTCACACAATTCCTGTTGAGGGGTCCTTCAACGCTTACGGAAGGTGAGCGGGAGCTCATAGCAACTATCGTTTCTCATCACAACGAATGCAAATTTTGTTCTACCGCTCACACCGCAGCCGCGGATCATTTATTGGGAGATTGCAGTACAACCGAAAAAATCAAGCTGGACATCGAAACTGCCCCGGTAAGTGAAAAAATGAAGGCGCTGCTGACCATTGCCAAACATGTACAACAAAGTGGAAAAAGTGTTTCACCTGGTTCTATTGAACGAGCTAAAAAAGCAGGGGCCACAGATATTGAGATTCACGATACTGTGCTGATCGCCGCACTGTTCTGTCTTTACAACCGCTACGTGGATGGACTGGCAACCCTGGAGCCGGAAGACAATCAATACTACCAGGATCTTGCCAAACGCCTGGCCACCAATGGCTATAAACGGTTGCCTCAGGGGTATGACCACCTTAAGAAACCATAGACAATTCTAATAACCAAAACCAAAAACTTATGTCAAAACAACTACTATTCCTACTTACGCTCTTAGCGTTATCGGCCATTGATATTTTTGCACAGACAAAAATATTCGGCACAGTTTCCGATGCCAACAACCAACCAATTGTTGGCGCCAATATTATACTAAAGGGAAAAATTGTTGGAACAATCACGGACGGCCAGGGTAAATTTGACTTTACCACTTCCACTTCTCTGCCGGTGACACTTGTTGCCAGCGTAGTGGGTTATCAGCGCCAGGAAATTCTTGTGGAAAATGCATCAGCTCCGGTTCCAATTACACTTTCAGAATCGCTGGAGGTGATGGATGAAGTGGTATTTTCCGCATCACGGGTTGACCAGAGCATTTTAGAGTCACCTGTAAGCGTTGAAAAAATGTCACTCACGGATATTGCGAATACAGCTTCACTTTCATTTTATGATGGTCTCGAAAATATTAAAGGTCTCGAAATGATAACCTGCGGGTTGACCTACCGACAGATCAATACCAGGGGATTTAATGATACCGGTAACGCCAGGTTTTTGCAGCTTGTCGATGGTGTGGACAATCAAACACCCGGGCTGGGGTTCTCTGTAGGTAACCTCTTCGGCTCCTCGGATCTTGATATGGAAAGTGCGGAATTGATTCCCGGTGCGGCTTCAGCGCTCTATGGGCCGGTGGCCTTTAACGGGGTACTGATGATGCGGACAAAAGATCCGTTCCAGTATCAGGGATTGAGTGCTCAGGTAAAAGTTGGTGTAAATCACATCAATGAACAATTAGCGGATCCAACTCCGTTATACGACTTAAGCCTGCGTTATGCCAAAGCTTTCAACAATAAATTCGCCTTTAAAATAAACGCCTCATACTTTAGCGGTTTGGACTTTTACGCCACCAATTATACGGACATCGATGAAGGTACACCGGAAAATGAGCGAGGTGATGAAAACCCTGCGCGCAATGCGCTCAACATTTATGGAGACGAAGTGGTACGTACTATTGCTGATGTTGGAAGAGTTTCCAGAACCGGTTACGAAGAGCGAGACCTTACGGACTACGACGTCTACAGTCTGAAATTGAACGGTGCGCTGCACTACCGGATTACGGATAATATGGAACTGGTCTACCAATACAATTTTGGCCAGGGTACTGCGAACTATACCGGAAGCAACCGTTTTTCCATTAACAACTTCACTTTGCAGCAACATAGATTAGAACTTCGGGGAGCAAATTATTTCTTACGTGCATATTCAACTGCAGAAGACTCTCATGATTCCTATAATGCTTCAGGTCTTGGGCGTTTGATCAATAATACCTGGGTCCGGGATTTTGATGGCGAAATAGTCCCTGCCGAGAATGCCGATGACATGTGGTTTTCAAGGTATGAACAGGCTTTTCTTGGAAATATGGGTGAAATCCCATCCGGGAATCATGACGCGGCGCGAGCTTTTGCCGATGAAGGAAGGTACCTACCCGGCACTTCACAATTTGAAACTCAAAAATCTATGCTCATCAGTACTCAGGGCTTGGGAGGTGCCGGCATCTATAGTAAAAGCACGCTGTATCATGCCGAAGGACAGTATGATTTTTCTGACAGGATAAAGGTTTTTAATCTTCTAGTAGGCGGAAACTTCAGGATGTACGATATGTTTACCAACGGTACACTGTTTGACGACGTTGACCAAAAGATTCTCATTAACGAGGGGGGCGCTTTTGTACAGGCAGGAAAGGAACTATTCAATAATGCATTTAATCTGACAGCTTCTGTGCGGTATGACAAAAACCAGAATTTTGAAGGACGGTTTACGCCAAGGGCAAGCGCCGTTTGGGAATTTGCTGCAAACCAGTTTCTCCGCACCTCCTTTCAGACAGGCTTCCGCAATCCGACGCCTGGTGACCAATATATTAACCTGAATGCCGGACCTATCACTATTCTCGGCGGAGTACCGGAAAATAGTGAAGGAACTACCGTTTATGAGAATTCATTTACCGCGGCATCTCTAGGCCCATTCTTCGGCGCATTTGGCGCGGCGATTGGTTCGGGCGCTCCACCTGAAGAGGCAGTGATGTCGGCAAAAGACCTGCTGGTAAAATCAGATGTTGACTATCTGAAACCCGAGCAGATTAAGGTTTTTGAGATTGGTTACAAGGGACTATTAGGTCGTAGTTTTTTCATTGATGCCAACTACTATTACAACAGTTACAATGATTTTATACTGAATCAGGTTGTCATCGAGCCCGAAAGTGACGTGTTGTTACCTGATGGATCAGTAAATCCGGCGTCGGCCTTTGATATTCTGGCAGGGAACAGCCATCTGTACCAGTTGTATACCAATGCCAGTGATCGCGTTACTTCACAAGGAGCAACGCTCGGGCTCAGGTGGTTGCTCAATAAAGGATATGCACTAGGCGGAAATGTGACTTATGCTTCATTTAACCTGCAGGACGCTGACCCAAATGATATACCCGCTTTCAATACACCAAAATATCGAACCTCCTTCACCTTTGGCAATGATGATTTAACGAAAAACCTGGGATTTAATATCGCCTGGCGATGGCAGGATACATTTGATTGGTATGGTACGTTCACACAAATGCGACCAGGAACCATTAATGCGTACTCCGTAGTTGATGCACAGGTAAGTTACAAATTACAGCCGATGAAATCGATCGTTAAAATTGGCGGGTTCAATATCTTTAACAACCAGGTGTTCCAGGCCTATGGTTCTCCATCCATCGGAGCGATATATTATGTTAGCCTTACCTTCGATCAGTTGCTGAAATAATGTACAGTGATTTAAAATTAACATCCACGAAAATGGTAGATGCTGAGAAACTTAGTGTCTATCTGTGGGGCTCATTTATAATCTGCTTTTTAGGTAATGCTTTCGCCGGTCTCATTTCAACACTGATGTCGGTTTACCTGCCAGTTGTCGTGAATAAATTATCCGGCGTTTCAAGTGATGATGATTTAAATAAAATCAGTTCATACATAAATGCTCTTTATCTTTTCGGTTGGGCAATTGGTGGATTTTTCTGGGGCTATCTCAGCGATAGTATTGGAAGAGTAAAGGCATTGGCCTTGTCTGCTGGCACTTTCGGCATTTTTACTGTTCTGATTAGTTTTGCACCGTCATGGGAGATGGTAGTGGTGTTCAGACTGTTTTCCGGTATGGCAGTAGGGGGCATCCTGGTCATTACGCCTATTTTACTGGCAGAAATCTGGCCGGTTGGTTCAAGATCAGTGGTGATTGGGATAAGTTCAATTGGTTTTCCAATCGGTATCATTTCATCCGGGATCGTAAACAATATGGTGAACGACTGGCGGGCTGCGTTTATGGTTGGTTTATTGCCTCTGGCAATAGGAATAGTCTCTTTAAGGTTGCTCACAGAATCGGAAAATTGGAGAAACGTGAAATCAAGGACCTCACCATGGCCTTCAGACCAAAATAATCAGAACAAATCCAATCTTATAAAAGGGGTCATCATTTTTGGTTCGATGCTGATAGGTCTTTGGGGGATGTTTTCCTGGATACCCACCTGGGTTCAGAGCCTTCTTATTGCCGATGGGCGGAATGAAAGGGGATTTGCCATGATGTTACTAGGCATTGGCGGCCTTACTGGTGGTTTTATTTCCGGGTGGGTGTCAAACCTGTTGGGTGTGAGAAAAGCCATGTTGTTTTGTTTCGCAGGATGTATTGTCATGTGCCTTGTGCTTTTTGGTACAAACACAGTTTTTTCTAATGTCATTTATATCGAACTGGCACTACTGGCGATATTTTTTGGCATAAGCCAGGGCTTATTGTCGATCTTTATTCCCCAGCTATTTTCTCTGCACATACGGGGAACATATACCGGGATTTGTTTTAATGCCGGAAGAATTCTCACTGCCGCTGCGGTATTCTTTGTCGGTGTTTTGGTGGCAACATTTGGAGGGTATAGCAACACACTCTTAGCTTTTACAGGAATATTTATCGCAGGATTTATTGCAGTCGCATTTACAAAGGATATTATTAAAAACAACATTTGACTATGGCATACATTGCAGTGCCGGAGGGTGTTCCGGGGATCAGAAGTTTAGCCCTGTTCAGGCCGGAGACGGGAAAACCACTCTATGACCTGGCACAGGTATTATTGCGGGGACCATCACCATTGACACCCGCCGAGAGAGAGCTTATAGCCGCGCATGTGTCAGCGCTGAATAATTGTACATTTTGCATGAGCAGTCATGCCGCCGCAGCGCGGGAACTTTTTGGCGAGGAGCGCGAAATTGTGGATTGTGTCATTGGCAATAATCCATCCGGGTTCATGAGCGATAAATTGAAAGCACTGCTGCATATAGCAGGCAAAGTGCAGCAGAGTGGAAAACACGTCATGTCCGAGGATATTGAAGAAGCAAGAAAGTTTGGAGCCGATGATCGTGATATTCATGATACGGTGCTGATTGCAGCGACCTTTTCCATGTTCAACCGATACGTTGATGGTTTAGCTACTCTTACTCCGGATGATCCCAAAGAGTATGAACCCATGGGCAAGCGTCTTGCTTCTATGGGATATTTATCACCTCAAAACCCAAAACCGTAAAATGGCACATATAGCTTTACCGGATGGACTTCCCGGAATCCGTGGCCCCATGGCTTTCAGACCCGAAACTGCCAAACCGCTGAACGAACTGGCAGAGGTTCTGCTGCGAAGTGAAAATTCACTAATTCGCGGAGAGCGTGAACTGATTGCCACATACGTTTCGTATCTGAATGATTGCTTTTTTTGCCAAAATGCCCATGGAGGCATTGCCCAGCATTATCTGCAGTGCGATTTAACGTTCATTCAAAATGTCAAATCAAATTTCGCTGAAGCCGACATATCTGAAAAGCTCAAAGCCCTCCTATCTATTGCTGCCAGTGTTCAGAAAGGTGGGAAAAATGTTACTTCCGATCAAGTAGAAAAAGCAAAATCCCTTGGCGCTACCGACCTTGAAATTCATGATACAGTGTTGATATCCGCAGCGTTCTGCATGTTCAACAGGTATGTGGACGGACTTGGCACACCTGCGCCTTCGGATATCAGCTTTTATGTGAATCGTGGCAAACAGCGGGCTGAGGAAGGGTACGCGAATTATAATCCATATCACTGAGCCAACTGTGATTTTCTCTCTGTGCCATAGCTTAACAATAGTCAGGAATACGAATGTATTCTCACTCCAGAATTATCTTTTTATTCTTTGGATAGCGGACGGAGTAGGTCATCGTTAATTCCTTTGTTTCATTGGGATTCAGCGAGACATTCCAGGTCGCCTTGCCGGTAGTTTCATCGTGTTGGCCACCACTTAGTTCATGGACTTCTACCACTATTTCCTTGTTGGTCGATAGCGGTATCTGGTCAAACAGTTTCAGGGTAACGGGATACGATTTATTATTTCGTAGGCTGGTTTTCCAGGAGATGGTCTCCTTCTTGTTGGAGCCGATGAACTGGGATGCTGAGAATTCTTTCACCTTTTCGCGCTTAACAATTAAGTGGTTGTCGATTCCAAAAGAGAGTGTGAGCGTGTCGGTAAACTGGGAGGTATTGATGACCGTCTTTCCGACGAATGAGTTTTCAAGATAAATGTTGGCCTCGCCGTCGATGAGGTCTGAGCCTGACCAATCCGGGATATTGCCGATGAGATATACTTTATCAGAAAGTTTGGGAACACATTGGTATTCGTAGATGGCTTTCAGTTCCTCCTTTTTGAATACGACGGTATTGAGCTGGTTATCCGATAAAATACTCTGCGGGCTATCGATGGTAAATTCCGTGGAGGTTTCATTTTTGTAGGTCATGGAAAGCGGGGCGCTTGAGGCAGATTTATCCTTTTTTGAAGTAATCATGACTACACCATTGGCTGCCCTGCTGCCGTAGATGGCAGTGTTAGAAGCGTCTTTTAGTACATTGATACTTTCTATATCATTGGGATTTGGTTGATATCCGGGGCTTTGAGGAACGCCGTCAACCACATACAACGGTTGATTGTTTGGGTCTAACGAATTATTTCCCCTAATACTTATGGAGGGTTCTATTTCCAAATCCATTATTGCTTCATCTGGAACCTCAACGATATTGACTCCAGCCGCCTTGCCCCTCATTGCGTAACTAAGCTCCGGATAATAGTAGCTCAAACTCCATGGTAGCAATTCAGGTATCTGCCCTGAAATGTGCGATTGGGCTGTGGACAGAACCACGGGTACATCCTTCCAGTCCACCCCGGTTTGCTGACGTACATTGCCCTTGTACACGATGCTCAGTGGTTGAGTGGCGCCAGTGTAGCGGATGTCATACGATGGGTACCAGCTTGCATTTTCGACCTGGTAGGTGAGTGTCATACTGGCTTTCTGACTGGATGTTTTATCGACAGTTACCTCGATAATTCCTGAAGGAAGCTCCTGGTTGTTGCGCAGGTTATTGAGTTCGTTGTTGAATTTGTTCAGCAATTCTTCATACTCCTTACGGTTACGTTTTTGGGCGAGGATTTCGGTATTGGTTTTTCGCAGACTTTCTCCAAAGTATTCGCTCATAGCTTTAAATGCCTGCAAATCCAATGCGTCGTTTTTTCCTGAGACCGACTGATTCACTTTCAGAAATTCCAATTGTTCATTCAGTGTTTTCAGTTTCACATCAGTGTCTTCTATTTTTCGGGTAAAGAAAATGACACTGTCGGCCAGCTTTTGCATAGTAGCATTCCGCTCCAGCGAATTCACATAATCAGTTTGATACTGTACATTCAGAATGGTGAATGTTCCGTCGCCTTCAACGCGTATGGTATTTTCATTGATGTAGGGCGACAGTTTTGTGAGTCTCATTGTGAATTGTCCTTTTTCCGCGGCTATAGTTGCCTTGCGCGATATCTGTGCCCCTGACTGGTAAACGATGACCTCAGTAATCTCTGAAGGGAGGTCGCGATGTTCCTGGGCCAAAGTAATTCCTGCGAAAAGGATTCCGGTGAGTACAAGTGTGAGGCGTGTGTTCATTACCATGAGGAGTTATAGTAGGTAAAAAATGATTTTTCAATTTAGACAAAAAAATGCTGACACAAGTTGGAGACTGGAGCGAAACTTAAGGTAGCAGGGTGTATTTCAAAGTAAAATTCAGCCAATCGATTTGAATAATTGGTATTAGTAAAGTTATTGACGAATGCATTTTTTGAGTGATGGTTTTATCAGGAGTTTAACATCTGAGAATTAATTGGATTACTAAGCTTCATTTCGCGGTCAGTTCACTATTTTCGCAACGTCACAATATGAACTTCATTAGCTATGACTGAAAAGAAAATCACCATAATCGGCGGCGGAAATCTGGGCGCCTCCATCGCCATGGGTCTTTACAAATCGAAGCAATACCTCCCCGATAATATCACCGTAACACGCAGAAAGACAGAACTATTGCTGGAACTGACCAAAAAAGGCATGAATGTCCATACAGACAATGCCCTGGCCATGAAGATATCTGATATTATCATCATCGCAGTAAAACCAAAAATGGTCGATACCATATTGCATGAAGCAAAAGGGCTCCTAAATAAAAATAAGATCGTTATTTCCGTGGCTACGGGTATCAAATTGGCGCATATGCAGTCGATCATCGGGACTGAAACGCCACTTTTCAGGGCTATGCCAAATACAGCCATATCCATCCGAGAATCCATGACTTGCATTGCAACAACAAATGGGACAGAAGACCAGATTAATGAGGTCATTGAGCTTTTCGATAATCTTGGCAAAGCGCTCCGCATAACGGAGGAACTCATGGATGCAGCCACTGTGCTGGCTGCCTGCGGTATTGCGTATGCACTGCGTTTTATCAGGGCGGCATCCCAGGGCGGTATCGAAATCGGTTTTGATGCGACAACGGCCCAGACAATCGCCTCGCAGACCGTTCGCGGTGCGGCAGGATTACTCATCAAAGGCGGCATGCACCCAGAGTGGGAAATCGACAAAGTGACTACACCCGCCGGCATTACCATTTCTGGCCTCAACGAAATGGAACACCAGGGATTCAGCTCTTCACTCATCAAGGGAATTAAAACATCGTTCAACAAAATTGGGTAGGCGATTTGCTATCAGCGATATCCACGGGTGTGCCGCTACATTCCGCAAACTTGTTGTAGAAATATTGCGATTTTCCCATGATGATACCTTATATCTTCTTGGTGATTATGTAAACAAAGGCCCAGACAGCAAGGGCGTACTTGATTTTATTTTTTCATTACAGGAAGCTGGGGACAATGTGCTTTGCCTTAAGGGCAATCACGACTCATACCTGCTTCAAGCGCTTCATGATCCAATTGCGGAAATGTACTTTTTGGAACGGGGAGGTTTGGCAACCCTCGAAAGTTTCGGGGTTGTGCAAACTGAAAATATCCCAGACCGATACCTTGTGTTCATGGAAAACCTCGCTTTGTATTTTTTCCTCGATAAATACTTGCTTGTCCATGCAGGATTTGACTTTACACAACCCGATCCGTTTGTAGATGAATCTACCATCCTGAATATCCGGCAATTCGAAGTAGATACGCTTCAGACAAGCGGGAGATCTATTATTCATGGCCATGTTCCAACAACCAAGGAAAAAATTGTCGCCTCGCTAAATGCAAAGGAACGCCATATCTCCATCGATGCCGGTTGTGTTTACAAGCATATTCCCCTAATGGGTTATCTCGCAGCTCTGGATTTGGATTCCGGACAATTATTTTTTGAGAGAAATATTGATTTGCTGAGTTAAAGATATTTTGTCCAGAAAAACATAGAATGTGGGGCTTCAGAGTATCCCTGGCTCTTATACAAGCCACGTGCGCTGAGGTTATCTTTCCGTACTTCAAGGGTGATTTTACCACAATTTTTTTCTACGGCCTTTTCCTCCACTTTTTGAATGAGCAATTTCCCGACACCACATTCGCGATAGTTTTTGTCCACATAGATATCATGGATATTGAGCATCGGCGTGGCAAGGAAAGTAGAAAATGTCTGGAAACAGGTAACTACTCCGATGTAGTTGGCTCCATCTTTAGCGAATAATACCATTAAGCCAGGTTGTTTTTTCAATGAGCTAACCACTCGCGACCTTTGCTCCTCGCTCCAGGCCGGAGACTCTCCCATCGGATCGGCCATATATTCCGCGATAAGCCGCAAAAACTCTTCAGCTTGCCGTTGATCAGAAAGGTCTGCTTCGACCACCTCGATATGTCTGTCTGTCATCATGTATTAAAAAGTATGTTGATTTATAGATTTTTAAGTCTGTATTTTCTCACGTTTATGTCGTATTTAGCTATTTTTTGCTCCATCTGTCGCTCGGTAATGCCAAGGTTGTCAGCGGCCAGACCGATATCACCTTTCGTGAGTTTTAGGTTGTCCTGAATAAGTTCTTTTTCCACTTTTGCCAACACTGATTGAAGAGGTCCTCGCTCCGGCGAACCAGAAGATTCGGGAGTTTGTAGTGTGGGAGGTAAGTGAAATCCATAGATAACTCCGGTATTTCCAAGAATACAGGCTCTTTCGATGCAATTTTCCAGTTCACGAACATTACCAGGCCAGTGATACGCCATAATCATATCGATAGCCGATGTGCTTATCCGCTTCACATTAAGCCCGTGTGTCTCATTGTTTTTCTGGATGAAATAATCAATGAGCTGGGGAATATCGCTTTTGCGCTCCCGTAGCGGTGGAATATAAATAGGAAAGACATTCAAATTGTAGTACAACTCTTCCAGGATTTTACCTTCTTCAAGAAGGCGCTCCAGGTTTTTGCTCGTGGCGCATATGAGCCTTACATCTACGTCGATGGTTTCGGTGGAACCTACGCGTTCCATTTTTTTTTCCTTGATGAGGCGTAGTAATTTGGTTTGTACATTGATGGAGATATCGGCCAGATCAGTTAGAAATACGGTTCCCTGGTTTGCCTTTTCGAATATTCCCACGATATGCTTCGAACTGTTATTTTTATCCTTCAAGCTATGACCGAACAGATCCACCTCCAGCGTGGCTTCCGGAATGCCGGAACAATTCAACTGGTCGAACTCTTTATTGGACCTCTGACTGTTGAAATGAATGCTTTTTGCCAGAAGCTCTTTGCCCACACCACTTTCACCGGTAATGAGCACATTGGCGGTAGTAGGCGCTACACGTGAGATCAGGTTATAAACAATTTGCATAGCCTGTCCATTCCCGATCATGGTGGCCGGGTTGTATTTAATCTTAAGTTCAGATTGAAGTCGTCTATTCTCTTCCTGCAACCTTTCCAACTCTTCAAGCTCGTTCTGGCGGGCTTTCAGGGCCTGGGCGATCATACTGCCAATAATCGAAATGAGCCGTATGTCTTCTTCGAATGAAAAATTATTATCGTAAACCCTGTCGACGCTCAATGTTCCGATGACTTCCTTGTCGTGCTTTATTGGAACGCAGAGGAACGACACATCTTCCTTGTCAATTTTATTGCGAGCCATGGTTTTGTCCAGGAATTGTGGCTCATCTGATATTCTTGGTATATATAGGGACATCCCTGACTCGACTACCTTACCGATAATGCCTTCACCTACCTTATATTTTCCTCGTGCTTTTTCTTCGGTAGTCAGACCATATGCCTCTTCTATCTTTATTTCCGAAGTACCTTTGTTGAGCAGTGTAATAGTACCGCGATCCAGGCCGGTATATTTGGCCATCATTTCAAGGATCTGGTGCAACACGTCCTTTATGTTCTTGCTCTTGTTCAGGCAGATGCTGATGTCGAATAATAGCGTCAGTTCCTTGAGTTCAGCCCTGCTGTTCATATGGATCCTTTTTTAGATTGTTGTTTTTGAGCGGCCTGTAACGAATGAAATGCCAATTTAGTCATAATCAATAAAATGACTAATATTTTTTAAAATA
>JBGSYX010000115.1:0-1984 GCA_041750735.1 Cyclobacteriaceae bacterium | reverse complement strand
TGAAATATCAATTACTGATTAGAATTACAGGATGATATCAGGCTGCCAAACCACAACATGCCGTTAGAAAGTTATCCCACTCTCTCCACCATTCCCCTGTTTTCTTCGTGCCTTGTATTTGCCTTCATTGATAGCATCTGCGATTTGAGCGGCTAGCTTTTCACTAAGAGCGATAGAATCGTAAACGTCAGCTCATCTCCACCTCTTTTTAGTTACAAAGAAATCTAAAATGTCGGCTCCATTAACTTAAAAGGAGTCCAAGCCATGAATTCTCAGTATGAGCATCATTTTTTTCAAAAGGTTTTTTTAAACTGCAACCCTGTTCACTTTAGGCGTCAGATTCATGTGCTTGCGGTATTGGTTGAACACGTTACCAAAATGTCGCCAGTTGCAACGAGATGGCATATTTGCTACTATTTAACTAGTAGATAAAATGGAGGTAGCAATGGTTCGTCCTAAGACAAACGGGCTTACTGATCACGAGCTTATGATCATGCAAATTCTATGGGAAAATTCTCCACTAACGGTAAATGAGATCCTTGAAAACTTTCCACGCACCCCAAAGCCAGCGTATACGTCTCTTCTTACTGCCGTTCAAGCGATGGAAAAAAAGAAACTAATTTTACGTGAAAAGGATGGAAAGGCCTTTCGTTACCAACCCGTCCTTGAGAAATCAAGGTATAAAAAATCAGCACTACGTCGCTTGCTTGATGGTGTATTTGAGAACAATGCCTATGAACTAGCTGTCAATCTTATCAAAAACGAAAAACTTGACCAGCAAGAAATCGATAAACTCAAAGTGTTATTGGAAGACCTATGAATGAATTAGGGATTAAACTGTTGGCTTGGATGCTAGCGGAACTCATACTTACCGGGGTTATGTTCGTTCTTTATTATCTGCTGCGCAAAATGAGCACCGCTGCAGCTGATCGATATCTATTCCTACGGATATCATTTGCCTTGATCCTCTTTTTGCCATGGCTGCCGTCGCCATGGACAAGAATTCTAACCAAGAAAATCGCTAGCATTCCCAGCTCAACTATCGCAACCGATGTCATAAAAATTCCAGCGATCATCGCGAGTAATCCATCGGTATATGAGTGGCTTCCGTTGATTGTTGTTACGATCTATGTGATCGCACTTATTCTCTCAATAAGTAACCTCGTAAGGTCATTCGTGAAGCTGCATAGTCTAGCTGCGTCGAGTACATATGCATTCGATTACAAGAAAGTTTCCGTGCATCTTACCGATCAACAGATGCCTCCGGTAATGTTCGGGCTGCTGCGGCCTCTTATCATATTTCCCCGATCAGTGCTAGACCAGTTAAATGAACAGGAATTACAGATGATCCTTCAGCACGAAATGCATCATATTCGGCGATGCGACTATTTGTTTAATATCATGAAAGCGACAGTTAAGGCGATTTTGGTCTTTTCACCTTTCATTCACAAAATGGCTCAGGCATTTGTTGAAGAAATGGAGCTGTCGTGTGATGCACTTGTTGTCCGCGTTGGCGGACACAGGGCAAAAGACTATGGTGGTTTGCTTTTAAGGCTTAGCGCGACCACGGCGCCAAGGATTGATCTTATCTATAGTGGTCTTTTTGTTTCAAATTCATTTATTTCAAGGAGGATTTCTGCAATGAAAAATGCACGAGCGCGATCGAAAAAAATTCTTTGTTTTGGCTCTTTCCTTTTTTTTACTTTGATCGCAGGACCATCCGTCGTTTCGCTTGGTCTGGAGTCGGCTGTAGCACAAGCGATTTCGAACAAGGGAAGGTTTACAAATGGACTCGCCTATCAAATTGATTTGATCAAGGCTAATAACGAAAGATCATCGTCTCGCGGTTCTTTGGCAATTCATGATGGCAATCCGATCGATATCCGGGCTGTTTCGTTCGTCGTGCGTGTTATACCACATAAAGTAGCCGAAGGCTGGAAATTTTTTGCAGAAGTGCGAGATCTAAAGAAGGACCAATTGCTGC
>JBGSYX010000114.1:0-3751 GCA_041750735.1 Cyclobacteriaceae bacterium | reverse complement strand
CACGCTCGTCATCTGGGGCGGTGAATTTGGCCGCACGCCCATGCAGGAAAATAGAGAAGGAAAAGTTAATCCGTTCAAAGGGCGCGACCATCATGCAGAAGCGTTCACGATGTGGATGGCTGGCGGCGGCTTGAAAAAGGGATTCAGTTATGGCGAAACGGACGAAATCGGTTACAGTGCAGTCGAGGGCAGAGTCGATCCATTTGACTTACAGGCCACCATCTTGCACCTTTTGGGATTTGATCATGAGCAATTAACGTTTCCTTTCCAGGGCAGAAATTTCAGGCTGACTGACGTTGGCGGACGGGTGATCAGGGAAATACTGGCTTAATGAAAAACATAATAACGGAATCACTTTTTACATGAACATCTTCGATTTTTTTGGCCATTTTCACCCGTTAATTGTGCATCTACCTGTAGGTATTCTCAGCCTGTTTATCATCCTTGGGCTGTTTTTTCCTCCAGAAAATACCTCTCAATCCATGAGGCTTTTTCGCTTCATGCTCCTGATAAGCGCCATCGCAGCTTCGCTGTCCATTGCAACTGGATTTCTTCTTTCCAGTTCCGGTGAGTATGTTCAAAAGTTATTGACAACCCACCAGGTATCCGGCATCATCCTCACGCTTATTAATTGGTTGCTCTACCTGAAATTGATTTACCTATTCTCCATGAGAAAGTCGCTTATGCGATCAGCTCTTTTTTCGCTCGCAGTGTTGCTCATATTCACAGGCCACGCCGGAGGTTCACTGACACACGGATCGGAATTTTTGAATCCACCTCCGTTGGCTGATTGGTTCTCCGGTAATTCAACAAAACCCAAAGTCATCACCATGGATTCACCGGCTGAGGATGTAGTGTCAAATATATTTCAGGAGAAATGCGTGAGCTGCCATGGACCTAACAAACAAAAAGGCGATCTGCGGCTCGATTCGCCGGATGCAATGCTAACCAGCGCTGATCTAGCGCTTCTTCACGCGGACAACTCATTGCTGATCGAAAGAATTACGCTTCCGGTCGATGATGATGACCATATGCCTCCGCAGGGCAAAAAACAATTATCCAAAGATGAAATCGCTTTTCTGAGTTGGTGGATAACGAATGGCGCCGCATTCGATAAGTCACTGGCCGAACTGAAATTACCATCAAATCTCCAGGGAATGTTGACCGAAATAATGGCAGAAAATTCATTGTTGCCTGAAGAACCTGTCACGCCCGCTCCGGAAGCGGCTATTGAACAACTGCGAAAACTTGGCGTGGTGATATTGCCGGTGGCTGATCATTCCAATTACCTCACAGCAAGCCTGGTAAATACCCTGCCAGAAAACACTTCGAAGATTATGACTGAATTATTAAAAACCAATGCTAAGTTGATCTGGCTTAATATGGATTTCCAAAACCCAGAAAATGCCGGCTGGGAAAGTCTGGGGCAAATGACAGCATTGCGAAAGCTCAGCCTCCGGGAGACGAATTTCACCGATGAGCAAATGACGCTTTTGAAATCGCTACAAAATCTGGTTTATCTGAATCTGTCCGGAACCCAGGTCAGCGATTTGACGCCGCTGGAGAATTTACCAAATCTCCGGACTCTTTACCTGTATAATTCAATGACAACTCCATTGGGACTTGAACAATTACAAGCAAAATTTCCGGACTTAACGATTGATACCGGAAATTACCAGGTCCCTGCGCTGGCGTCGGATACCACTGAATTTACCAAGGCGGATCTGAAGTAAAAACCCGCTGTTCGACATTTCCAGTGAAACGGACAAAAAGCAGGTTATTTGGCGGTAGTTGTGCAACAATTACTTTTATTGGCGGTTCGTGCCTCTTTTCTGTCGTTACTTAGGTCAAGGAGCATTGGAATTTAATGTCTAACTCGTCAATGAATTGGAAGTCGTTTATCCACCTAATTCCCATATTGTCGCAAACGTTTGGGATTTTAATTCTGTTCGAGTTTAAGGCTGTCACCTTTTCTTCTTTTGTAACCACAGTTGCGTTTTCATGAAAAGCATGAGCAATTACCCAAGGGTCAGCTAGTGAACGTGCTTTTGTATTGTCAACTAAGTTTTTATGTGTCGGGTCTGCGGAATAAATTTTTTGTAGACAAAGAGTAACTGGCTCACTTATTTTGTTAATTGGGATTTTGCTTCCTTTCAACCATTTTGAAAGGTCGTCTTCAGTCCGAATTATTTCTTCATAAACCAATTCGGGAATAAAAATCTTTCCGCTCTTGCCGAGTTCATTTAGGATTTTCTAATAATCGGGGCAAAATTTTGGGTTGTAGTATTTTTGCCATGATTGGATTAACACATTGGCATCCAAACAATATTTGTTTGCCTTTGTGCTCATCTAAATAATTGTGATTCAAGTTTTGGAAATTTATTTACTTGAACGTTTAGAAGATTACTTGCTAATGTAGGCTCGATAAAACCGCCACGAAATGCATCTAATACGGTCTGTGTAAACAGTCTGCTATTTCTGTTTAGTTGAAGCAAAAAGTAATTCGGTCCACCTGGTTTATCTTTTTCTTTCTGTTTAGCTTTTTTCTCTGCTTCTTTTTTCAAATACTCAGCATAATCTATGTCAGCTTGCTTTTTAAGTTTTTGATAAGCTGGTGCAGAAATAATATTAAGATTTAAAGCCCGAACCAAAAGAGCAAATGAACTTACCCCTAATTGCTTCGCAACCTTAAAAACGTCTTTAGAATTTTGAAAAGATGCTGAGTCAAAACTTAAAACAAACTCTTTTGGCATTAAAGCATTAGCTGCAACTTCATTGCAGAATAATTCTACCGGATGAAACTTGTCTTTATGTTTTATTAGAGGTTCAACTTCATTTGAAATGCCTGTTTCGGCTATCCAAATATGAGCTAACTCATGGACAAGTGTGAAAAGTTGAGGTGCGTTCCAATCTTCAGAATTAACGAACACAAAAGGAGCATGTGGGTCTGCTAGAGCAAAACCTTGCAACTCTTCCGAATCAAGCTTTAGTCGGGAGTGAATGAAACTTGTTCTTGAAACGAAAATGCCGTTTGTTTCTGCTGCATCAATCCATTCTTTAATAGGGTTGTCTGTCTTGTAAGATGCAGGGTTTATTTTTAATGTGTCAAGAATGTCCTTTGCTACGGTTTGAGGGTTGTCTTTTTTTGAATAGCGACCTACAAAAGTTAATTTATCTTCTTGATTTTCTGAATATACATCGCTAATCCACGCTTGTTTTTGTTGAATTTCTCTGATGATAAAGATTGAAGAAGTTGTTAGTGGGTTTGAGCCTGATTTTCTAAAGTCTTGTAGTGGTTGAAAGTCACGAGGAACTTCTGGTAAAAAGAATAGGGCAAAAGGTCTTTTGTATGCTTTTGCAAGTGTTTGTGCTTGTCTGATGGTCGGTTGACTTGTCCCTGCTTCCCATTCTTTAAGTTTGTCAGTTGTCACAGAAACTTTGGCAGCAGCAGTTTCTTCGGACATTCTTGCCGATTCTCTTGCCCATTTCAGAACATTCGGTGTTATGTATGCTTTGTCTGCCATTTAGATCTTAAAAATACAAATTTCATGGTCGGTTTTGTCAAAATACTAATGTTTTGTAAGTAGCTTTCGGTTTTTTAGCATGACCGCTAACCTATAGTGTTTTATCCGTTGTTTTTCCGGCAAGGAAGATAGTTGAAAGGGATGAGAAAAGGAATAGCGGCGGTGTCAGGAAAGAGGAGATGGAAAAATAGCGGATAAAACTAAGTTGGACTGAGCCGGGAATGGGC
>JBGSYX010000113.1:0-13152 GCA_041750735.1 Cyclobacteriaceae bacterium | reverse complement strand
TTGGCAAGTTGCTCCCCAGCAGAGCTTGCCTCCGCTTCATCGTGGCATTGTAAAATTGAAAATAAAGGGAATAAAATAATAAATTGACATGAAATTAATTGTAAACAATTTCGAGTCAACCTATTTCAGGACGGGACAATTCGCTTTAAGCGCTCATACGCAATTTTTTCAGCGCTTTTACGGGGCCAAATTGGCGGTTGCTGATGACTCTTCTCTTTCCTTTCACCAGGCTTATTTCTACAGGTGCTATGCTGTGACTTCTGGTCTTTTCCGACGCTTTTTCGAAAAATTCTTGTGCCTCGATAAGCTGCCCCTTTTTAAAGGCATGACGGATCCTTTCAGATTTTACAGGCATTCCAGGAATGAAGTGATACATAGTGACGTCCACGTTGTAGGTAGGTTTGAAAGCCTTGATTAAGTTCTTCCAGTGCTTTAGCATAAATGATTAATATTTGGTTCATGACAAACTTAGCGTGATTCCAAGAACCTAAAAAATCACCTTTCTACCTTTTATTACTGATCCGATCTGCTTAAAAACCAATTAAGATACGATTTTCATACACCCTATTTTAAGCCAACTTACAACCGGGAAACCATATATCACCTGGCATGACTTATATGCATTACCATTATCAAAATTAACGGTTTGGATATAAAATGCTGGGTTGGTGCAAACGTAGAACCGATTGCTAATCTCCGGGTATTTGGGATAATTACCGGATATCTCACATGGGAATCTGAACAGACTGGCTAATTTTTCTTACTTCCTCAATAAAATAAATGTCGCATTAAAATTAAAACATACCATAGTTTCAGGCTGGCAACAATATAGTAAACGTGGTGCCTGTGTTTTCGCGGCTGCTTACATTGATAAGTCCGCCATGCAACTCCACTATATGTTTTACGATCCACATACCCAGTCCGGTAGATTCTTCTCCACTGACACCTGCTCTGGAGGCTTTCGAAAACTTATCGAAAATAATAGGCAACAAATCCATGGAAATACCAACACCGGTATCAGAAATTTCGATGGCAACGTAGCGGTCATTAGCTCTTTCAATATACCGGGTGGCAAGTCGTATTTCACCGCCATTGGGAGTAAACTTCAGGGCATTGCTAATCAAGTTGTATGCCACACGGGTAAACTCCATTTCATTAATATCGACCGTATTTATAGTTGGGTCAAATGAGGTTTTAAAAGTTATATTTTTCTTTGCTGCAGTCTGCTCAAACTGAAGTAGTGCTCTTTCGAGAAATTGCTTAAGTATGGTCGGTGACTTGGCCATGATAAATCGATTGTCCTCCAGCCTTCCGATTTCCAGGAGCTCGGCTATCAGGTTGGTAGAATGGTCACATTCCTTGGTCATCAGACGAAATATCTCCTGTACCTCAGTTTCGCGCATCGACCCGGATTGTAGCAGGTTCACGAGCGCTTTCAGGTTGAGCAGGGGGTTTTTAAGATCATGGGCTACAGCATATAAAATCCTATCTTTCTCATGATTCAGCTTTTCAAGTCGTTCTTCATGATCCTTCAGCGGAGTGATGTTGAACATAAGAAACAGGATTCTTTTTTGACGCTCATCAGGCCCGCTGATTGTTGATATAGCGGTATTCATCCAGAGAAATTTTCTACCTTTTTGCCTGATTTTCAATTCACCCCGCCATACTTTATTTGCTTCCATGTTTATGAGAATGGAAGAAAAATACCCCCGTTCATCATCATCGAAAAAGACATCAGGAAGATACCTGCCGCGCACCTCATCCAGATCATAACCTGTTATTTCCAAAAAATCATCATTGGCAGACTCAATACAGTGCCGGCTATCGGTGATGACAAGCGACGCGGAAGTATCGATAGCCTTGCGATGCGCGTGTAGTTCGGCATTGACTTCTTCCAGGTATTTGCCTGTTTTTACCAGGGAATCGTTCATTTCCTCCGTGATAGTTTGCTGTCTATCATTGAAGCGAATTGCATAATAAATGATTCCACTGAGAAAGAGGAATATAAGTATCCGAACCGTGTTATAAATAAATGGCGTGGTATTTAATCTGTTAAATGCTTTGATAAAACTTTCGCTCGATCCAGCCAGCATGATTTGATCATGAAAGATATTGTATATAAAGAATGAAATAAAAGCCGCGATTATCCAACCCTTTTCTGTTTTGTAATCGAGGATTAAGTAGGGAATGACAGATAGACCGATAAGTAAAATTGGCTGCCAAAGGAAATGCTCACCAATGATCTGGCCCATAGCCGAGTAAGAAGAAATGAAGATCAAAGGGACAAATATGACAATAAGCTTCGCAATGAGGTACTTTCCATTTTTTGCGCTCCAAAGCGCAATCATATTGAGCAGCCAGAACGCAACGACAGGGTATTTTTCCATACTGTAATCCTGCTTACCCATAATCGCGAGGTAGGTATCACTAAGGATGACGATCGGAATGCTAAACACGAAAAAGTAAATAATCAACAGTAACCGCTGAAGGCGTTTTTGCTGGTTACTATACTTCGGCAGTTTTTCCAGATTAAAGAAATACAGATTGTTGAATAATGATTTCATGGCAAACTTCCCGAGCAGAAGGATGATTGTCTTCTTGCCGACTTTTCAGCGTAGTCTTTTCCAAATCAAATCATAAAGACCCAATTATCCAAATGAGATTCGTTTCCATAAGCTGGTAATTTATTTAAGCGGACTCAAAATACCGTACTTTTCATCAACAAACCTTATTATTGCGCTTTCTAAAAAAGCACTATACAATAATTATCATCTGCTATGCGAAACGCCCTGCTGATCCTCCTGAGCCTGTGTTTTACACACGCAACAATGGCCCAATCCCAGGAAGACCAAATCCGCCGAATTTATGATGAAGAGCTCACAAATGGTCAAAGCTACTCCATGCTAAAATATTTATCGCTTAACATTGGCCATCGACTCAGTGGTTCTCCTCAAGCCGCTGCGGCGGTGGAATATACCAGAGAAAGAATGGAAGCCTATGGTTTCGATCGCGTATTCCTTCAGGAGGTCATGGTTCCGCATTGGATACGCGGTAAAAAGGAAACCGGACGAATTGTAAACTCAGCGAGTTACGGATCAAAAGATCTGAGCGTAACTGCTCTTGGAAACTCGGTTGGTACCGGGCCCAATGGAATTCTGGCAGAAATAGTGGAGGTGCATAGTTTTGAGCAGCTGGATTCGATGGGCAAGGATAAACTCCAGGGGAAAATCGTCTTTTTCAACAGGCCCATGGATCCAAAATACATTCAAACTGGTCAGGCCTATGGTGAGGCGGGCTCTCAGCGAACCTCTGGGCCGTCCAAAGCTGCCAAATATGGCGCAGTGGGGGTCGTCGTACGATCTTTGACTTTATCATTGGATGATATTCCGCACACAGGAATGCTGTCTTACGATGAAAATATGGCGAAAATTCCAGCAATAGCTGTAAGTACTGTTGGGGCAGACATGTTAAGCAACGAAATAAAAAAGAACCGGGGCTTGAAATTTTACATGGAAACGCACTGTGAAATGCTGCCCGATATTCTTTCCTATAATGTGATCGGCGAAATAAAAGGTTCGGAATTGCCAGACGAATACATCGTGGTCGGCGGACATCTGGATTCCTGGGATGTTGGTGATGGTTCTCATGACGATGGCGCCGGATGTGTGCAATCGATCGAAGCGTTGCGAATCTTCAAAACGCTGGGAATCCGACCAAAAAGAACGATCCGGGCGGTGATGTTCATGAATGAGGAAAACGGACTGCGCGGCGGCAAGGAGTATGCCAGGGTGGCAAAAGAAAAAGGTGAGAAACATATGGCAGCACTGGAATCCGATTCCGGCGGTTTTACGCCCCGTGGTTTTGGTATTTCCGGTAGCGAAGAAGTGCTTACGAAGATTATGGGTTGGCGCGAATTGTTGGAACCATACGATCTCCATAAAATCATTCAAGGCGGTGGAGGCGCCGACATAAATCCACTGAAAGACCAGGGCACTGTATTGTTTCGCTTTATACCAGACAGCCAGCGTTATTTCGACTATCACCATACTGAAACAGACACGTTCGACAAGGTGAACAAGCGCGAACTGGAACTCGGCGCCGCAGCCATGGCTTCATTGATTTACCTCATCGATCAGAATGGATTGTAGGATAATAATGCGCCTAAAGGAACAGACACATAAGGCAATACATAACTACGCTACCTAGCTCAAGTGAGATTTTAATCCAATAACTGATTTAAAGTCCTGTTGCTTTCTCCATCTGTTCGGTATAACGATTGCCCGTTATTGCGATATTTCCGGAAGCGATCTCCATTTCTCTTAACTCTTCAGAAGTTAGCTTTATGGAGACCGCTCCAATGTTTTCCGTTAAGCGATGAAGTTTAGTCGTTCCGGGGATAGGTACAATCCATGGTTTTTGCGCAAGTACCCAAGCCAATGCAATTTGCGCCGATGTCGCATTTTTTCTCTCTGCAAATTGATTGATCATATCCAGCAATGCTTTGTTGGCAACACGGGCCTCCTCGGTATACCTTGGTAGGATGCTCCGGATGTCGCCTTCGCTAAATCTGGTTTTTTCATCAATCTTTCCAGTCAGAAAACCTTTGCCTAATGGACTAAAAGCCACTAATCCGATTCCCAATTCTTCAATGGTGGGAATGATCTCCTTTTCATGCTGTCTTGTCCAGAGTGAGTACTCGCTCTGAAGAGCTGTCACAGGTTGTACAGCATGCGCTTTGCGAATGGTTTGTGCTCCGGCTTCCGAAAGCCCAAAGTATTTTACTTTTCCTTTCTGTATCAAATCTTTCACCGTCCCAGCCACATCCTCAATCGGCACATTTGGGTCGACGCGATGTTGATACAACAGGTCAATTACATCCACTTTCAGTCTTTTCAGTGAACCTTCAACAGCTTTTCTGATCTGATCAGGATGGCTGTTTACTCCATTCATCTTGCCGTCCTGGATATTAAAACCAAATTTGGTAGCTATAACCACCTTTTGCCTGAAGGGGGCTAAGGCCTCTCCAACTAATTCTTCATTGGTAAACGGACCATATACTTCTGCCGTATCGAAAAAAGTCACGCCCAAATCCACAGCTTTGTGAATCAAAGCGATCATTTCTTTTTTATCCGCTGCTGGTCCTAAGCCAAAACTCATTCCCATACAACCCAACCCGATAGCGGAGACTTCCAGACTGCTACCTAATTTGCGTTTGTTCATTTTTTTTAAGAATTAAATGTTGGGTAATAGCCTGCGTCATTGTCTGATGAAACAGGATTTAAAATGCTCATTTTTTAAGTTTGGTGTTCTCCTTCAGTTTGATGCCGCTGCAGAAACAAGCAAAATCAATCATGCTTGATAAGACAAAAATAGGTAAGCTATTTTTCTCCTGCATGATACTCCTCCTCACTGACCGCCAGTAACCATTGGGTGGGACCTTTTAACCTGCTTGTAATCGCTATTTGTACGAATGTTTCACCGGAACTCGCTCCATGCCAGTGTGGTATGTCAGGTGGACATTTTACGACATCGCCTTTTCGGAGGCTACGTTTCGGGCTGCCTTGCTCCTGATAATAACCTGTACCACTTATCGCCAGAATAATTTGTCCGTCCGGATGCAAATGCCACTTTGTTCGGGCACCCGGCTCAATGGTTACACTGCCCACACCAATATGATTGGTACTATCGTCAACAGACAACCACTGCAACCATGCAGTACCTTGAAAATTGTCGTTTTTAATTTTTTCACCCCTGGAGAAAATTCGATTATCATCCGAACTGCTTTGATTGGCAGTACTTTGGTCACCAGATTTTTTACAAGATAAAAATCCAACAGCTATAAGAATCAGTATCAAAAGCACATTTCTGTTCATCTTCCCATTCTTTTACATGTCCCTGAACTCAGTTTTATTTCTTGTCATACAAATATCAAAAGATTATTAGGGTAAGGACTTATACAAAATACTGGTTTGCTAACCACCTTTACTGTTTTTGGCATTGTAGGTTAATAACCGTCATAAAAGGATTGTACATTTGACATAAATAATTTTGATGTTTCGCCATGGACGACATACTAAACTTTGAAACCATCAAGCAGTACAATGCCTTCAATAACCATGAGGCATTGCACCCGCTGGTCAGCATAATTGATTTATCAAAAGCTGATCCGAGAAAGTTTCGGCGTATGCGGTATAGTTTTTATACGATTTTCCTTAAGGAAATCAAATGCGGCGACCTGCGTTATGGATGCAACTATTATGATTATGATGAGGGAACCCTTATTTTTCTTGCTCCCGGCCAGGTGATCGGAGAAAATAAGGACGAGTATTACCAGCCAAAGGGTCATGCCCTGGTTTTTCATCCGGATTTAATTCTTGGGACATCTCTTGGCCGAAATATTCAGGATTATACCTTTTTCTCCTATGAAGTCAACGAGGCACTGCATCTTTCAAGCTCTGAGCGTGATCTGGTCAAAGACTGTTTCTCCAAGATTGATAAAGAATTAAGTCAACTCATCGACAAGCATACCAAGAACCTCATTGTCTCCAACATTGAATTATTCCTGAATTATTGTGTGCGGTTCTATGACCGGCAGTTTATTACGCGGACCAATGCCAACCAGGGTATCCTGACGCGCTTCGAAAACCTGCTCAACGATTATTTCAACTCCAACAAAGCAGCAAAACTGGGACTTCCTTCCGTGTCGTATTGTGCTGAGCAGCTATTCATATCACCCAACTACTTTGGGGATATGATAAAAAAAGAGACTGGTAAATCGCCCCTTGAACACATCCAACTGAAAGTGATGAGCATCGCTAAGGAACGCATTTTTGATCCTGCTAAAAACATCGCAGAAATTGCCTATGAGTTGGGATTCAAACATCCGCAACATTTCAGCCGCATGTTCAAAAAGACTACCGGCGTGGCGCCCAATGAATATCGGAATTTGAATTAGCCGACACCGATGCTTAGCTTTTTATACTAATGATATTCCATTGAATTGGATCCTATCTTGCATCTCCTGACCAAGTGCACAGAAACTTTGGATAAGAATCCACGGGCAGCTCAGGGTGCGAAATCAATTGCCTTCAATCCCTACTTCAATGAAAATAACCTCAATTTTTAGTGACTCTAAACGGGATTCCTGTATTGATGATTTTTATTGATGCCTTCACTTTATTTGCGTAATATTAGTAGACCATTTTTATTATCAACAAAAAACACACAGATATGCAAAAACTAATGATTTTTTGCTGGGTTTTGGCTATAAGCGTTCTAATTCCAGCTTGTCAGGAAAAGACTGTTAAGGAGTCGCAAACTGATGCCGTTACGGAAGCTACCATGAAGAGCCTCTCGAATATGAAAGCCACCAGCAATAGCGATTGGTGGCCTAATCAATTAAACCTGAGTATTCTTCGTCAAAACGCTTCATTGTCAAGCCCTATGGGGGAAGACTTCAATTACATTAATGAGTTTAAAAGCCTCGATTATGAGGCGTTGAAAAACGACATTCGTGAAGTATTGACACAATCCCAGGATTGGTGGCCAGCAGATTATGGTCACTATGGTGGTTTGTTCATCAGAATGGCCTGGCATAGTGCAGGCACCTATCGCACCGGTGACGGTCGCGGTGGCTCTCGGGCTGGTCAACAACGTTTTGCCCCATTGAATAGCTGGCCGGACAATGTCAACCTGGACAAAGCAAGACGACTACTATGGCCCATCAAGCAAAAATACGGCAATAAAATTTCCTGGGCTGATTTAATGATTCTTACGGGTAATGTCGCTCTGGAATCCATGGGATTTAAAACCTATGGTTTTGCAGGTGGCAGAGAAGATGTTTATGAACCTAACATGGATGTTTATTGGGGTGCTGAAGAGAAATGGCTGGCTGATAAGGAACGCTACTCGGGAGAGCGAAATCTTGAAAATCCATTGGCTGCTGTGCAAATGGGACTCATCTATGTGAATCCCGAAGGGCCGCAAGGCAATCCAGATCCTGTACTTGCAGCAAAAGACATTCGTGAGACTTTCGGAAGAATGGGCATGAATGATGAAGAAACGGTTGCGCTGATAGCCGGTGGCCACACACTGGGTAAAACCCATGGAGCTGGTCCGGCTACTCATGTAGGTAAAGAGCCCGAAGCAGCAGATATCTCAGAGCAAGGTCTCGGGTGGAAGAGTAGCTATAAATCCGGTAAGGGAGCAGATGCCATCACTTCCGGACTGGAAGTTATCTGGACTTCTACTCCTACCCGATGGAGTCATTTGTTTTTTGCGAATCTATTTGAAAACGAATGGGAATTGGTAAAAAGTCCAGCTGGAGCTCATCAGTGGGAAGCCAAAGACCCAAAGATGATGGTCCCGGATGCTTTCGATGCGACCAAGACACATAAGCCAACAATGCTA
Organism: Cyclobacteriaceae bacterium; assembly: GCA_041750735.1. Lineage (GTDB taxonomy): Bacteria > Bacteroidota > Bacteroidia > Cytophagales > Cyclobacteriaceae > JAAUQL01. The sequence goes on along the minus strand of JBGSYX010000113.1, from coordinate 4,743 downwards.
ACAACGGATCTATCCTTAAGATTTGATCCCGTTTATGAAAAGATATCAAGAGGTTTTTATGAAAATCCTGATACGTTTGATGAGGCTTTTGCCCGCGCCTGGTTTAAGTTGACTCATAGAGATATGGGGCCACGCACCACGTATATAGGACCGGAAGCACCCGAAGAAGACCTGATCTGGCAAGATCCCATTCCAGCAGTAAGCCATGACTTGATCAATGAAAGAGATATCTCCAGTCTGAAATCAACCATTTTGAATTCGGGCTTAACCATCAGTGAAATGGTATCTACTGCATGGGCTTCTGCTTCCACTTATCGGGGTTCTGACAGAAGAGGTGGCGCAAATGGAGCAAGAATCCGTTTGTCGCCTCAAAAAGACTGGGAAGTAAATAATCCTGAGCAATTGAACAAAGTATTGGGGATATTGGAAAAAATCCAGACTGACTTCAATGCGAAATCATCGACCAAGCAAGTCTCCCTGGCTGATCTGATCGTTCTGGCAGGTAATGCCGGGGTAGAAAAAGCAGCTTCAAACGCTGGAGTTACAGTTAAGGTGCCATTTACACCTGGTCGCATGGATGCCACACAAGAGCAAACAGATGTTGCGTCTTTCGCACTCCTTGAACCAATGGCAGACGGATTCCGCAATTATTTGAAAACAAAGTATATTATATCCACAGAAGAATTGTTATTGGACAAAGCGCAATTACTCACCCTGACTCCGCCAGAGATGACGGTGTTGGTTGGCGGTATGCGCGCATTAAATGCCAATTACAATGGCAACGGCCACGGCATATTTACTGCCGAAAAAGATAAACTGACCAATGATTTCTTTGTCAATCTCTTGGATATGAGCACTGAATGGAAAGCTACCTCAGATACCAAAGAGGAATTTGAAGGAAGAGATAGAAAGACTGGTGAGGTAAAGTGGACTGCAACCCGTGCCGATTTAATCTTTGGTTCAAATTCTGAATTAAGAGCCCTGGCTGAAGTTTATGCCAGCAATGATGCAAAGCAAAAATTTGTCGAGGATTTTGTTGGTGCCTGGGTCAAAGTCATGATGCTAGATAGATTTGACTTGATCTATCAATAATGGTAATGAAATGTCCTATATGATTCGGGACAATACTTGTTATAACATTTTAGAATAATAAATTGATCAAAAAGCCAGACCGCAAGGACTGGCTTTTTTTTAATAAAACACTCCCGGCTTTTAAAATTGTTACACTAAGCTTATAGAAAAGCACTAATCCCTAATCCCCTGGAAAAACTGCTGCAAAGCGTTCTGGTATATCAGAAATTTGTGCTATTTACGACCTGACCAATATTTCCCAGGCCGATAACAGCTACTTTTGTTTGATTCTCTTTGTGCATTGTCATGATTTCTGATGATTTATTTTAATGCATCAAAGGTATGCCATCCACAAGGTCAACACCCTTAACCTATCTTAAGAAATGCCCTTAATGTAGATTAAGATAAATTGACTATTTGGTGGTGAGCTCTTTTCGGATTTTGCTCAAAAATTCAGGGGTGATCCCCAGGTAAGATGCGATTTGCGTGTTGGGGAGACGCATCGCAAGTTTGGGATATTGTTCAAGGAAACTTAAATAACGCTGTTCAGCCGTGGAGCTGAGGTTCTGCAATACTCGGTTCTGCAACTCGACAAACTTGTTCTCTACGATCATCTTAAAAATGCGATCGAGTTTGGGAATGTTGATATATAAAAAATAAAGATCCTGCTGCTCGATCTGGTAAATTTCAGCAGGTTCAATAGCTTCAATAAATAATTTGCTGGGTTTTTTCGAATGAAAACTGCCGATATCGGCAATCCAGTCTCCTTCGGCAGCAAACTGAATGTTGTGTTCTACACCTTTATCATCCATGCCGTACATTCTGAAACAACCTCGATGAACCAGAGTATAGTGTTTGCAAACAAATCCTTCCTGCAGGATCATCTGGCGGCGTTTGATGATACGTTTGGCAGCCCTCCCTTCAAATAGCATTCTCTCTTCCGCTTTCAACGGAATAAATCCTGCAAAATGTTCGATGAGGGGTTGTATGGACATTTCTTAAAGTATAACTCTGCAGGATTGATGCAATTCAGGGTTGTATCAACCAATGAAGCAAGTCCATTTTTTAGAGCCTTTTAAATATAAGGGTTCTGCCGCCAGAAACCTTTAACCACCTTGCATTTTTGATGAAAACATCCAGGTGAGTTTGGTACCCAGCATTTGCGGTGGTCCCGGAACAAATGTAGGCACTCCAAACAAACTACCCGTGTTCCCGGCACTGATAAGGTACTCTTCATTCAGCAGGTTGGTACCGAAGAAACTTAACATAAGTCCTGGCTTGGTGAGTTCAATTCCGAGATTAATATTCAGTACCCCAAACCCTGGTTGTTCCAGTCCCGGGGTATTTGCATCCTCAAAGTAGTATTGTGATTTAAATGTATATGTTGGAATAATAAACACCTGAATTCCTGAGATGATTGGAATTTGCGCGTTTATTCCAAAAGTAAATGTATGCCGGGGAGACAACCTGAATGTGTTACCTGCATACTCCTGCTCTGAACCATTTTTATTTTCATCATCAAAAGTGGCGTGTAAATATGCGTAATTACCAAAGACATTTAACCCTTTTGAAAGCGACGCATTAATACCCGTTTCTACTCCATAAGACGTGGCTTTTCCACCATTAACCGTCACATAATTGAATTCTCCGGTCTCGGAATCGGCAACCCATGCCCTGGATTGGAAATCATTGTATTTCTGATAAAATGCAACCACATCAAAAAATACTCTGCCTGAGATTGTTGATTTTAAACCGACATCAAAATTATCAACCCATTCGGCCGGAAGAATTTCAGGTGTGCCTGCTGAAGTAAATTGCAAAACTTTTGGTCTGCGCCCGTTTGAATAGTTGAAAAAAACATTTGAATGCTCCTCGATTTTATATTGCATGCCGGCCTGCCAGTTAAAAGACCAGCCATCATCGTTTATACTTTGTTCTTCGCTTGGCCTGAAAAACAGATTAGGATAATTTCCCGTCAGAAAACCTAGGGTAGATGGTGAGCCGCCTGTGAATGCTGCCTGGTTTTTAAGAAGAAAATCTTCATTTGTACTACGAAATCCTCCGGAAACGAATAGCCTGCTCGTCAACTGGTAGGTGCCTTCATAAAAAAAATCCAGGGCCTGATTAGTTGCAGCGCTTTGATTATTTTCTTCATGCTCAGTTGGCAGCGGCATTCCAGCTAGTTGACCGAAGGCTGGATTATCCGGTATTGCAGGTATAAGTAAAGGCTCGCCATTGGGCAAAATCAAAAATTCTGGATTCAGGAAGAGCACCGCCATACTTTGTTCATTGGGTGAAAACCAGTAGGTCTGATCCGCATTTTCATGCCAGAAACTGACTCCCGCCGAACCATTGAACCTGCTACCCAGCGAATAATTATATCGTATTTCCTGGTAAAACTGATCTGCCCAGGCATCATCCCACATATCGATGGCGGGAGCTGCAGTACCGTCGCCATCCCACCTCGATAATGAGCTGACTTTTCTGAAGGACGATGTTGAAGACAAATAGGTATGTTCATTGATATTGTATCTGTAGTAGAGCGTTGCATCAAAAAGCTCTTTTCCGGTTTTCAGGTTTTTGCCTTGTTCCAGCGATGCCCGATAATCGAAAATACTGGTGTCACCTTCCGTATTCGGAAATTGCTTACTCATAAATGCTATTCCTGGAGTATCATCTTTTTGATAATTTAAAATTAAATCCAATTGCTGATTTTTTGACGGCAGCAGCCGGATAGCCAAACGTCCAGCTAGTGTATTTTTTCCATTCAAGGTTCCTCCAAAGGTATTTTGTGCATAACCATCACGATAATCATAAATACCGGCTGCACGGACAAACAGTTTATTTTCAATGAGCGGTAAGTTAATGGCTCCCCTGAATTCTTTTTGATAATAGTTACCGAATCCGGCAGATAAATATCCTTCTCGGGTATTCGACGGACTTTTGCTGATAAAATGTATCGCTCCGATCTGAGCCCCCCTGCCAAAAAGTGTGTTTTGTGGTCCTTTCAACACTTCCACCCGCTCCATATCGAACAGCGACACCGAGGACCCACTGGCGCGATTGATCGGTACATAATTCTGGTAGATTGAAACCCGCGGCTGCGCGCTCGGACTCACTTCTTCACTCGTCAAACCGCGAATGATGAAACTAGGCCGGTTAGCGCCCTGTTCGAAAATGAATAAGCCGGGAACATAATCTGAAAGTTGTCCTAACTCCACAATATTGTTTTTGATCATAAGATCATTACCTACCACACTGATCGCCGTTGGAACGTCGAGAATTTGCTGTTCCCGCTTTTTTGCAACAACGACAATCGGATCCAAATGGACAATATTTTCAACCAATGTGAAATTCAGTTCGTTATCGCCTGGTTGAATTTCGATATCCACAGTTTGTGTTTCATATCCCATAATGGATACCCGTACGCTATGGTTACCTTGTTTTAATTTATCCAGCAGATAATAGCCGCCTTCGTTTGCATTTACTCCTTTACCTGCTCCGACTATAATAATGTTAGCACCCTGCAACGAATTATTGTTTCCATCAGTGATTTTACCACGCAAGCTTGCTGATGGCTCATTAGATACGGGTGTTTTTTCGCTGTAATCCAATTGAGTTAAAATACCATTGTGTGCTGCACTAAAGGATGACGTAATTGCCAGGGTTGAT
>JBGSYX010000112.1:0-5694 GCA_041750735.1 Cyclobacteriaceae bacterium | reverse complement strand
CTGCAAAACAATGATCCATTGTTGACATTCGGTGATAAATACCTCCTTTTTGAAACCTCCTTTTTGAATAAGCCTGCTTTCCTAGAAGAAGCGATTTTCAAAATGAACATCAATGGTTATAAACCGGTATTTGCGCATCCCGAGCGGTATATCTACTTGCAAAGCGACCCAAAGCCAATTGCGATGTTGAAAGACATGAATGTCCGGTTTCAGGTGAATTTATTGTCATTGAGTGGATATTATTCCAAGGCAGCTGGGAAGCTGGCCTTCCGCCTTATTGCCGACGGGCTGGTCGATTTTATCGGCTCCGATTGCCACAATGCAGCGCAGGTTAATGAAATCGTAAAGTCCCTGGGGTCGCTAAACAAAAGAACATTAAGGCAATTACAGGCAAAAAATGAAAGCCTGCTTTAGCTTTCAGAGCATTCCCTTAATTTGATCTAACTCATTTTAGGATTTCGTTTTTTTTCCTTAACTATGCACGCTACCGTCATTAAAATTTAACTGTAGAAATGGGTGAGAGTTTCAAGAGACAGGACGAGTTAAATTCTTTGATAAAAAACTTCGAACTCCAGCTGAAAAACCAGGCTCTCGAGTTTTATCATATCGACCAGTTCGAAGAGATCATATCACATTACCAGGAAACAGGCAATAACAAAATGGCTCTTAATGCCTGCACTATAGCGATTGATCAATATCCCTATTCCACTAGCCTCATGGTGCAACATGCAGAGATACTGTCGAATCTGGAACGCTACGAAGAAAGCCATGAAGTGATCGATAAGGCCCTTTCTTTACAGCCCAACGACCCGGAATTGCTTGCCACCAAAGGCAATGTGTATTTGGTCCAGGGGTTTTATGACGATGCGATACATTATTTTGAAACCGCGTTGCCATTTAGCGATGATAAGGCTGATGTTTATTATCATATCGGACTGGCTTATCAAAACACCTTTAAATATTCCAAAGCCATTGAGTATTATAAAAATGCCATCGAGCTGGACCTTAATCATGAAAATGCACTTTATGAATTAGCCTATTGTCTGGACATTACCGATGAGTTGGAACATAGTATTTCCTATTATAAAAAATTCATCGACGTTGACCCATATTCGCATTATGCTTGGTACAACATAGGGACAGTCTATCATAAACTCGGGAAATTTGAAGATGCCATACAGGCATTTGAATTTGCCACCCTCATCGACGACAACTTCGCCTCGGCCTTTTTCAATCTGGGCAATACGTTTATGAGTATGGAGAAGTTTCCACAAGCAATCGACGCCTACAAGAAAACACTTGATATAGAAGGCGCCAGCGCAGAAACGTATTGCTGCCTCGCCGAAGCCTATGAAAATCTTCAGCACTTCGATCTGGCGGTTAAGTATTACCAAAAGGCAGTGAAGCACGATTCTTTTTATTCAGAGGCTTGGTTTGGTGTAGGCAAATGCCTGGGCGAACAAGGCAAATGGTATGAGGCAATCCATTTCCTGAACAGGGCCTTGAAACTTGACGTTGAAAACTCTGAGTATTGGAAAAAAGTAGCTGAAGCGGAATACCACGTTGGCAATTTGATGTCCAGTCTGAATGCCTATGAAGAAGCCAGTATGCTCGACCCTGAAGATAGCGACATCTTCCTTGACTGGTCATTTATATATTATGAACAGGGTGAATATGAAAAGGCGTTGAATGTCATCATTCAGGCACTAAACGAAATACCCGATTCGGCAGATTTGTATTATAGAGCTACTGCTTACCTGCTGGCCACTGGCAAATACAAGGAAGCATATAATCATCTGGAAAATGCTTTGATTTTAGATTTTGACAAACACATAACGCTCTTCGAATTCATACCTAAATTGGAAACACAGAGAGCGCTCTACAAAATAATCGATCAATTTAGACAGGAAAATAAATGAACTACTTTTTGAATGACCTGCCCGCAAGGACTGTGAAACCAAGGCAAATCGGTCTTACCATGGCCATGGACAAAGGCCTTAGCATACGCGAAGTGGAAGATTTTCTGAGCGTGAGCGGAGACCATGTTGATATTGTGAAACTCGGCTGGGGTACATCTTTTGTCACACCTAACCTCAAAGAAAAGATCAAGGTTTATAAAAAAGCTAATGTCCCTGTGTACTTCGGAGGAACCCTTTTCGAAGCCTTTATCATCCGCGGACAATTTGATGATTATGTCAAGGTGTTAGACAAATACGAACTCGATTACGCCGAAGTTTCTGATGGCTCCATAGAACTGGATCATGAAATTAAATGTGATTTCATCAATAAGCTCGCTCAAAAGGTCACAGTTCTTTCCGAAGTTGGCTCCAAGGATGTGGATAAAATCATCCCGCCCTACAAATGGATCGACCTGATGCAGAAAGAACTCGATGCCGGCGCCTATAAAGTGATCGGTGAAGCCAGGGAGAGTGGCAATGTGGGACTTTTCCGCTCGACGGGTGAAGTGAGGTCGGGACTGGTAGAAGAAATACTGACCAAAATACCTTTTGAAAAAATCATCTGGGAAGCTCCATTAAAGGCTCAGCAGGTTTGGTTTATAAAATTATTGGGCAATAACGTGAATCTTGGAAACATTGCTCCAAACGAAGTGATACCGCTGGAAACCATCCGTCTTGGATTGAGAGGCGATACCTTCCTTCATTTTTTACATAAATAGTATTCTAACACTGTATTCAAAACAACCAATCATGAGAAATACCAAGGACTATGTCCTGCTTTATCTCAAAGGAGTAGGCATGGGAGGGGCGGACGTAATTCCGGGTGTCTCCGGGGGAACCATAGCTTTTATCACAGGCATATACCAGGAACTGCTTGAAAGCATCAAGTCCTTTGATAAAACAGCGCTCAGCCTGCTTTTCCGATTTGATCTAAAAGGCCTTTGGAGCCATGTGAATGGCAGTTTTTTACTTGTGCTCTTTGCTGGGATTGGCACTAGCATTATTACATTGGCCAAACTTATTCATTACCTTATAAACAATGAACCAATTCCACTCTGGTCTTTCTTTTTTGGTCTAATCGTTATATCCTCTCTTCAAGTAGCGCGGGAAATAAAGAAATGGAGTTTTGCGGTGGCGTTTGCCGGAATTGCGGGCATTATTGCGGCGTATTTCGTCACTTCAGCTACTCCCGCTACAACACCAGACGGCTATTTGTTCATATTCTTCAGCGGTATGATCGCCATCTGTGCCATGATTCTCCCAGGCATATCGGGCAGTTTTATCCTGTTGATTATGGGGAAATATGAATATATCATCGGAGCAGTGAAGGATCTGAATATATTCGTACTTATGGTGTTCGGTTCGGGATGTATCACTGGGATCCTGGGATTTTCGCATATTGTTTCATGGCTTCTTCGCAAGTACCACGACATTACGGTGGCGGTGCTCGCCGGCTTTATGGTCGGTAGTCTGAATAAAATTTGGCCATGGAAGGAGATTCTTGAAACGAGACTCAATAGCAAAGGTGAAGTGGTGCCACTGGTAGAGCGAAATATGCTACCAAACGAGTATATCCAAAAAGTCGGCGACCCGCATATGTTGCAGGCGCTACTTTTTTTTGGAATAGGAATCCTGCTAATCATCCTCATCGAGAAAATTGCAAATGCCAACAGAAAGTAATGCATTGGTGAGCAGGCAATTTGGCCTAGTAGGTTTTCCGCTGAGCCATTCCTTTTCGAAGAAATTCTTTAGTGAGAAGTTTGAACGGGAAGGAATTACCAATTGCCGCTATGATGTTTTCGAAATTGATTCCATTGGAAAAGTAAAAGATGTCTTTGCGTTGCCCGGCCTGGTAGGATTCAATATAACCATCCCTTATAAAACGGAGATCATGTCTTTTCTCCAACAACTGGATGACAGCGCCAAAAAAGTCGGCGCCGTTAATGTCGTCAAAATAGAAAAGGATGGCTCACGGACTGGATACAACTCGGACTATTATGGTTTCAGGACATCGCTTGAAAAGTGGTTCCCGCTCAAAAATTCCACCGGAGCATTGGTCCTGGGAATGGGCGGCGCGGCAAAAGCCGTCCTTGCCGTTTTTGACGATTTAGGCATTTCATACCTTAAAGTCAGCCGTGACGAATCTAAGGGAGATATCACCTATGATGAACTGAAAAAGGAGGCGTCTATTTTTGATGAATATCCATTGATTGTCAATACCACTCCGCTGGGTATGGCTCCAAAAACGGATGCGCTTCCCGACCTTAACTACCACGGACTAGGACCTAAAAATTATCTCTACGATCTTATTTACAATCCACCTGAAACCGCTTTTTTAAAAGCTGGTTCCAAAAATGGTACGCATACCAAGAATGGTCATGAAATGCTGATCCTTCAGGCAGAAAAATCGTGGGAAATCTGGAATTCTTAAATCATCTACACGTCGCGCAGGAATCGATCGATCATTTCCCGCTCTTCCGAGCGCAGTCCTTCCACCGAACCCGCTATGCGCTCAATGACATTGATGAATTTTTTTCGTAGCTCCGGCGTAAAATCCTTTTTGTTGGTTTTAATCGCAAACATGGCAATCTTATACGATTGATCGATATTTGGCGCTACACGTTCTTCCAGTATGGCAAAGCGGTTTTTGGCAGACCAGGCGCTTTTTCCAAGCTCCGATTCAATGATTTCGTTAAAAGCTTTTTTCTCATTGGCCTCTAAGCGTCCATCCGCCAGCGCGATAGAATATGCAAGCTCAGCCAACGCTTGCACCAAAATGATATTCTCAGACATAGGTTTATGGGTCTCCCATTTAAATTAAAAAAGTATTTGTCGTGGTTTATAAAACAATGTCAAAATATAAATAAACACCAAAGCATTAACTACTTAATTGAGTTATTTTTATAGATCAAAAACACTTTCATGGCCTTTAACCTGACGAGCGAATATGTACCTACTGGTGATCAGCCCCAAGCTATCCGTCAATTAGTCGATGGACTCAACGGTGGCGAACCCGCCCAGACACTTCTTGGTGTTACCGGCTCGGGAAAGACCTTCACCATAGCCAATGTTATCCAACAAACCGGCCGCCCGACCTTGGTTCTTAGTCATAATAAAACCTTGGCCGCACAACTTTATGGAGAATTCAAGCAATTTTTCCCGGAAAATGCAGTCGAGTATTTCATCTCCTATTACGATTATTACCAGCCGGAAGCGTATATCCCCAGCTCGAATGTGTACATCGAAAAAGACCTTTCTATCAATGAAGAAATCGAAAAATTGCGCCTCAGCGCCACATCTTCTCTGCTCTCCGGGAGGCGCGACGTAATCGTCGTAGCCTCCGTTTCGTGTATTTACGGCATTGGCAATCCCGCTGAATTCGGGAAAAATATCATAACCCTTCAGGTCGGTGACACTATCGCCAGAAACAAACTCCTATTCTCCTTCGTGGATATCCTTTACTCAAGGTCGGAAGTGGATTTCAAACGAGGTAATTTCAGGGTGAAAGGCGATACTGTGGACATTTACCCTGCATATGCAGATTTTGCCTTCCGGATAATATTCTGGGGTGATGAAATTGAGTCGATACAAATCATAAACCCTGATTCTGGCAAGAAGATCACCGAAGAAAAGATAATCACCCTTTATCCAGCCAACCTTTTCGTCACCGGAAAGGATGTGATTGAGGTGGCAATAAAAGAAATCCAGGATGATCTGGTGCATCAAATCAGTTTGC